>DYCW01000035.1:23480-44339 GCA_019417865.1 Ruminococcus sp.
CTTCTGTACCATATGAAATAGTGATTGATCGGAAGGAAGCCATTCTGCGTGGGATGCAGCTGGCAAAGCCAGGAGATGTACTGGTGTTAGCAGGAAAAGGACATGAGGATTATCAGATTCTGGCGAATAATGTTCACATTCACATGGATGAACGGGAAATCGTTGCAGAGTGTTTGACAAAATTATAAGGTGAGGGAGAAACATGGAGAAGTTACAATTATCAGAAATTGCAGCGGCTGTTGGGGGTACGGCACCATTTGAAGCAGAAGTCAATGATATCTGTACCGATACCAGAAAGCTGGAAGCAGGATGTCTGTTTCTGGCATTGCGTGGAGCCAATTTTGACGGGCATCAGTTTGTGCAGAAAGCCATTTCCGATGGGGCGGTGGCAGCCGTTACGGATCATCCAATTGCGGATTTTCCCTGTATTGTTGTACCGGATACTGGAACGGCATTGCTGCAAATTGCTGCTTACTATAGAAGAAAGTTTTCTCCGATTTTAGTGGGCGTAACCGGCAGCGTTGGAAAAACAACCACAAAAGAAATGATTGCATTGGTGCTCTCTGCGGCGTTTGAAACATTGAAGACGCAGGGAAACCTGAACAATGAAATTGGTCTGCCGAAGATGTTGCTGCACCTTGCACCAAAGCATAAAGCCGCTGTCATTGAAATGGGGATGTCTCACCTTGGTGAAATTCACCGATTAAGTTGTGCGACACAGCCGACCATTGGTGTGATTACAAATATTGGGTTTTCCCATATCGAAAATCTGGGTTCGCAGGAAGGTATTTTAAAGGCAAAAATGGAAATACTGGATGGTATGGAGCCGGATGCACCGTTGGTGCTGAATGCGGATGATCCACATCTTGCACCATTTGTAGAGCAACTGGACAGACCTGTATATACATATGGTCTGGAGACCAAAACGGCGGATGTTACTGCGGAAGAGGTACAAGAGGGGGATAACGAAACTACCTTTACAATTGTAACAAAGGATGGCAGAACATTTCCTGCTGTTCTTCCCTGTGTGGGAATGCACAATGTGATGAATGCACTGGCGGCATTTTGTGTAGGACGGATTTGCAGTATTGCACCAGATGTGATCTGCAAGGCATTGGCAGATTATCAGCCGATTCCGTTTCGGCAGAATATTGAGCAGCGTGGACCATATACTGTCATTGTAGACTGTTATAATGCCAGTCCAGATTCCATGCGTGCAGCATTGCATGTACTGCGGCAGATGAAGGGAGAAGGCAGACGAGTTGCGGTTCTGGGCGATATGCTGGAGCTGGGAAAACTTTCTCCAAAGCTGCACAGCATGGTAGGGGATATGGCAACTGCCAGTCATCTGGATCAACTGTTCTGCTATGGTAAGGAGTCAATTGCAATTGCCAGAGCAGCTGCCGCAGCAGGTACATCGGTCTTTCATACAGAGGATCAAGTAGAACTTTGCAGTGCGATTCGAGCATATTTGCGTCCAGGTGATGTATTGCTGTTCAAAGCAAGTCGTGGTATGCATTTGGAAGACTGCATGGAGGAAATTTTCAGACAGGAGGAATCAGTTCATGCCGCTGTGGAGCATTAATGTAATTGTTGCACTGCTTTCCTTTGCAGTTGCAGCTGTATTCGGAAAGGCACTGGTTCCTTTCCTGCATAAGTTAAAATTCGGGCAGCCCATCAAAATGAAATTCGGACCAGAGTGGCATGCAAAAAAGCAAGGCACGCCGACGATGGGTGGTATCCTGTTTATTTTCTCTACTGCAATTGCAGTTGGAGTGGGGTATTGCCTGTATCGTGTTACTTGCAGTGACAGTACGGTATCTGGGACAGAAATTTTGGATTTGAATCGTGGCATACAGATGCTGAGCTGTATGGTTTTTGCGATTTTGTTTGGTTTGATTGGATTTATCGATGACTTCAAAAAAGTCGTACAGAAAAAAAATGACGGACTCTCTCCGATGCAGAAAATTGTCTTACAGGTCGTAGTGGCAGCTGCATGGCTGGGCGTACAGTACTGGCTGGGGGATCGAGATACTACCTTAAATTTTTCGTTCTTTTCATTTGATATTTCGTGGTTCTATTATCCGCTGATGCTGGTTGTGATTCTGTATTTGACCAATGCGGTAAACCTGACAGATGGCGTAGACGGTCTTTGTGGTACCGTGACCATGGTCAACATGCTGCTGATGACCATAATTTGTGTGCTGCTTTCGTTACAGGAGATGTCCATTTTCACCATTGCACTGGCAGGCGGCTGTCTGGGATTTTTGGTTTGGAACTTGCATCCAGCGAAGTGCTTTATGGGTGACACTGGCTCTATGTATTTGGGTGCCGCAGTGGTTTCTGTGGGATTGGTGACCCATCAGCATTTGGTTTTGCTGCTGGTGGCATTGCTCTATATTCTGGAGGCACTTTCCGTTGTGATTCAGGTTACTTACTTTAAGTATACCAAGAAGAAGTATGGCGAAGGCAGAAGGATTTTTAAGATGACCCCGATTCATCACCATTTTGAATTGAGTGGTTTTAGTGAATATAAGATTGTAATTACATTTTCTCTGTTTGCTCTGGTGATAGGCATTCTGGGATTGCTTTTGGTATTGTTTGTCTAAGTCCTGTTGGATTGGCAGGCGGAAGGTGAAAATGTGCAAGGAGGTTGCATATGGCAGAAACAACAGCTGCAAGTCAGGCAGAAAAGAAAAAAAACCGGTTTCGGTTTCCGCTTTGGCAGAAGGGCGTGCGGTACGGAGAAGTCGATCTGGCATTTTTCCTGATCGTAATTGCACTTTTGGTCATTGGTATCATTATGATGTTTTCCGCAAGTTATGCGTGGGCGATTGCAGAGGGATTAGAGGGCAGTTATTATGCAAAAGAACAGATTAAAATGGCAGTGGTTGGATTGGCGGCCATGTGGTTTTTGTCGATTGTCGATTATCACCTCTATAAAACACCAGGAATTGCGGTCTCTGCTTACGTTGTGCCAGTGATTTTATTGCTTTTGGTTTTGTTGGTTGGTACCAGTGAGGGCGGTGCACAGCGTTGGCTGGTCATTGGTAACTTTAACTTCCAACCATCTGAGTTGATGAAAATTGGGATTGTTATCTTTTTTGCCTATCATATTGAGAAAAATTATGATCGAATGAACCGCTTTAAAACGGGTGTTATGCCGTATTTGCTGGCGTTAGGTGTCGTAGCAGCTCTGCTGATGCTGGAACCGCACTTGTCTGGTACCATTTTGATTTGTACGATTGCACTTTCCATGGTAATTGTTGGTGGTATCCGTCCGACACACTTCTTTGCACTGGTGATTACAGGCGTGGCAGCCATTGTGGGGATTGTCTTGTATTTGTCTGTTTCAGAGGGATATGGTTACTTCCAGACTCGTATTGAATCTTGGCTGGATCCATTTTCCGATAGTCAGGGCGGTACCTGGCAGACCTGTCAGTCTTTGATTGCCATTGGATCAGGCGGTCTATTTGGCTTGGGACTCGGTGAGTCCAGACAAAAATACCTATACCTGCCGGAAACCAAAAATGACTTTGTTTTTTCCATTGTCTGTGAGGAATTGGGATTCGTTGGGGCACTGACTGTTGTATTGCTGTTTGTGCTGTTGCTGGTTCGTGGTTTCCATATTGCTTCTCGTGCACATGACAAATTTGGTATGTTACTGGCAGTTGGGTTTACGATGCACATTGGCTTACAGGCATTTATTAACATCGGTGTTGTCAGCAATTTGATCCCCAATACGGGTATTAGTTTGCCATTCTTCAGCTATGGCGGTACGGCATTGATTTTGCAGCTGGCAGAAATGGGGATTGTTCTGAATATTTCTCGTGTTCGATACCGAGCAGAAACACCAGCAAAGGAAACAACTTCGACGAAGGCAGCTGCAACAGAAAAGAAAACAGCAACAGAGTCAGCATCCAATCAAAAACCAGCTGTTGGAACGGCATAAGAACAAAAAACAGAATGCAAACTGATGAGGTGAAATTACTATGAAGGTGCTTTTTGCAGGCGGCGGTACAGGCGGTCATATCAATCCGGCTCTGGCAATCGCTTCGATTATCCAATTACATCAGCCGGATGCGGAGTTTCTATTTGCCGGAACGCCAAACGGTATGGAGGCGAAGCTGGTTCCCCAATCCGGTTATCAGCTGGCTACGATTAAGGTGGCAGGCTTTCAGAGAAAGCTGACCATGAAAAATATTCGGAGAAATGCACAGGCAGCCTGGTATCTTGCCACATCTGGCAAGCGTGCAAAACAGATTGTCAATGAATTTCAGCCGGATATTGCGATTGGAACCGGCGGTTACGTTGCTGGTCCTGTCATTCGGATGGCAGCAAAGATGGGGGTGCCCTGTGCGATTCATGAACAAAATGCATTTCCGGGTGTGACCAATAAAATGCTGGCACGGGAAGTGGATCATGTCATGTTGACAGTCAAAGAAGCGTTGGAATACATGGATTTTGACTGTCCATATACCATCACGGGTTTACCAGTTCGGTCCGGCATTACGCAGAAAACCAAGGCGGAAGCACGGCGAGAGCTGGGATTTGATGACAGTATGTGTATTCTTTCCTTTGGTGGTAGTCTGGGAGCAGGCTGTATCAATGAGGTAATGGAAACATTGATTCCATGGCATGTACAAAACGGCATGGCAATCAATCACATTCATGGGTACGGCGGTATGGGTCGGGAGAGTTTTCCGGCAGCTATGCGAGCAGCAGGCATTCCCATGCGGAGTGATCGACTGCGGATTACAGAGTATATTCATGATATGGATACTTGTCTGGCGGCAGCGGATTTGGTGATCTGTCGGGCAGGTGCTTCCACGCTGGCAGAGTTGGAGGCAGCCGGGAAGGCATCCATTTTGATTCCATCTCCAATTGTTGCTGGCAATCATCAGCTGCACAATGCCAATGTACTGGGGAAGGCTGGTGCCGCTATTGTGATTGAACAGAAAAATGTGACTGTGGAAGGCATGATGCACCATGTCGAAGAGCTGTATGAAAATCGACAGATGGTAGAGGAAATGGCAGCACAGGCGGCCGATCTTGCCATTTCAGATACACCAAGTCGGATCTATCATGTAGTAGAAAAACTCATGGAGAAAGCAGGAAAGCCGCTGACGGAATCGGCTGTCTCTGCGGAAGAATCGTAACATTAAAAATGAACCAAATGACACCCATTCGCATACCATGAGAAAAAGAACTCGAGGTGATGCGGATGCAAAAACTTGTCATAACAGGCGGCATTCCGCTGGAGGGAACGGTTGTGCTGCACGGTGCCAAAAACAGCGTGCTTCCCATTCTTGCCGCTTCGCTGCTCTGTCAGGGGGAAACAGTTCTGGAGAATTGTCCCAGACTGACAGATGTATTTGCCGCCTGCCGGATTTTAACGGACCTTGGCTGTCGCTGCTGCATGCAGGGACATACCGCTGTGATTTCAGCGGACGGGATGTGTTGTGAAGAAATACCGGAACGGTTGATGCAGGAAATGCGGTCTTCCATTATTTTTTTGGGTGCATTGTTGGGGCGGTGCGGTGTTTGCCAGCTGTCCTATCCAGGGGGCTGCGAATTAGGTCCACGACCGATTGATATGCATTTGGAGGCTCTGCGAAAAATGGGGGCAGAGATTATCCAGAATGGTGGCCGGCTGCATTGCTGTGCAGCAAATGGGCTGCACGGTGCAAAAATTCACTTGAAATATCCCTCTGTAGGGGCAACGGAAAATATTATGCTGGCAGCTGTACGGGCGAAAGGTACAACTTATATTTACAATGCTGCAAGAGAACCGGAAATCTGTGATCTGGCGGCATTTCTGCGGCAATGTGGTGCAGAGATTTATGGAGACGGTGGCGATACCCTCGTAATTCATGGTGTTTCTGTATTGCACGGAACGGTGTATCGGATTATGCCGGATCGAATTGCCGGGATTACCTATCTGGCAGCCGCCGCCATCACTGGCGGTACGATGCAGCTCAAGCAGACAGAACCAGCACAGATGGAAAATTTGCTACCAGTTCTGGAGCAGACTGGTTGTCGAATTGATGTAGCAGAAAAAACATTGTATTTACATGCACCGGCAAGACTGCAGGCATTGCCACCGATTCGTACGATGCCGCATCCTGGTTTTCCAACGGATGCACAGCCGATTTTTATGGCGTTGATGGCGTGTGCTAACGGGGTGAGTGTGTTTGAGGAGACCGTATTTGAGAATCGTTACCGGCATGTAGATGCTATGTTGAAAATGGGGGCGGAGATTTATGTTTCCGGTCAAACCGCCGTCGTCAAAGGCGTGCGGCAGCTTTCTGGTGCACCAGTTCGTGCCACCGATTTGCGGGGTGGTGCAGCTATGGTGCTGGCAGGACTGGCGGCACAGGGCGTCACAGAAGTGACGCAGATTTTTCATATTGATCGTGGATATGAGGCGATCGAAACGGTGCTGACCGATGTGGGAGCATCCATAAAACGGGAAAACTTGGAATACACTGCACGACAGCAAGTGCAGCGGAAATAGAAGCAGTGAAAGGCAGGGAGGCGTGCATATGCCAATGCAGGATGTGAAAAAAACAGATATGAAGTCGGAAACCAATGTAAAGCGGGTTCGGAGAAGAAACCGCTGGCTGCCGCTTTATATTGTGATTGTGTTGGTTTTAACAGCTGGCGTGGGCGTTGCATTGTCCACTACCGTTTTCTTTAATGTGGAAACCATTGTTGTAACGGGAGAGGCACAGCAATATAATGTGACCGATATTGTAAAAGCAGCAGATGTCTGTTCGGGAGATAATCTCATTAAATTGAACACGGATAAAGTGGCAAAACGAGTATATGATGAGCTAATTTACATTGAACATGTAGATGTACAGAAAAAATTTCCGGATGAATTGGTGATTAATGTGGAGAAATGCCGGGAATCTTATAATATTGTATATGATAACGGCATTTTATTGACGAGTGCCACTGGTAAAATTATTTCCAATAGTATGGAGGCTGCGGAGGGGCTGCCGGTTTTCTATGGTTATTTGCCGTCTGTCCTATCACCAGGTGAGAAGCTGGTTTCACAGGATCAACAAAAGGATAAAATCTTTTATTTATTTACGAAAATCATGTCCAGAGAATTGAGCAGCCCCATTACTTCTGTGGATATGACAGATAAGTATGACATGCGTGTTTGCTTTGATGACCGAATTATATTTGACCTTGGTAACTGGAATGAACTCGAATATAAGATTACACTGGCGGAAACCGTCATTGACCGGCTTGGAATTGACAAAAAAGGCTATCTGACGATGGTAGGCAATAATCAGTGCTCGTTCCGTGACAGCAGTGTGGTGGATGAACTGGAACCGATTAAACCGATGGAAACACAGTTGGCAGAAACCACTGCAACAACAATAAGCGGCAGCGGCAGCACAGAAACAACTACCACAGAAACAACGACGACGACAACGGCTGCCGAAAACCCGTGAGATTCGTCAAAAAATGCGAAAACATCGGCATTTTCCCTGCAAAATTTCACGGGAAATGAAAAAATGAAAAAAATTTTTAAAATGGCTTGCAATATGTGCGGAAATATGGTAATATAATAGGTGTATTTACTGACAATGAAACAGAATGTGCGGTATCCGTAGATTGCTGGGTGTCATAGAAGCGAGAGTTTTTTAGGAGGAAGAGAAAAATGACGGATTTCATTTATGAGGACGCATTTGAGCCGGATGTAAATATTAAAGTAGTCGGTGTCGGCGGCGGCGGCGGAAATGCCCTGAACTGCATGGTGGCATCTGGTGTGCAGGATATTGAATATATTGCCATTAATACGGATGCAAAAGCTTTGAATAATTCCAAGGCAACCACACGCATTCAGATCGGTGCAAAACTCACAAAAGGCAGAGGGGCAGGCAATAAACCTACCATCGGTCAGCAGAGTGCAGAGGAAAATAAGGAAGAGATTGAAGCAGCTCTCAAGGGTGCAGACATGGTGTTTATTACCGCTGGTATGGGCGGCGGTACGGGTACTGGTGCAGCTCCGGTTGTTGCAAGATTGGCACAGGAAGCTGGTATCCTGACCGTTGCAGTTGTGACAAAACCTTTCGCATTTGAACGGGAACAGAAGATGGCACAGGCAGAAAAGGGCATCATGGAACTGAAAAAGTACGTAGATTCCCTGATTGTAATTCCGAATGAAAAGCTGCTGGAAGGTATGGATAAGCCATTGACTATGCGGGAATCCTTTGCTTTGGCGGATGATATCCTGAAAACTGGCGTGAAGAGTATTTCCGATTTGATTGTAGAAGAAGGCTACATCAATCTGGACTTTGCAGATGTTTCTACGATTATGAAGGGTGCCGGTTATGCCCACTTGGCAATCGGTCATGGTTCCGGCAAGGACAAGGCAAAGGAAGCTGCCAATGCCGTTATCGCAAGCCCGCTGCTGGAAACTTCTATTGCCGGTGCAAAACGCTTGTTGATCAATATTACAATGAGCGAGGATATTCTCTCTTCCGATGTGGACAACGCAACCAAGATGATTACCGACAAGGCTGCCGACAATGTAGAATTTATTTTTGGTACAGCCTTCAAGGAAGATATGCAGGATGAAATGACCATCACTGTGATTGCTGCTGGTTTTGGGGAAGAACTGGAAGCACTGGAGGAAGAAGCAGCAGAGCCAGTGGAAGAAACGCCGGTAGAACCAGAGCCGCAACCACAGCCAACCAGAACGGCAACGGCTAATAGTGGCAAAAAGCCAGCAGATCCGGATGATATCATGGCGATTTTTGAGATCCTGGATCGAAAGTAACCATTGTGTAAAAAGTATGGAAAATCCGGATGCGTGTAGCAACCGGATTTTTTGTGAATTTGACCGAATTTAATTCAATGAAATTGGAAAAAATGACGGTTTTACAGCTTGCCATCTGTTTTTTTGGAAAACATATTGACAAGTAGCAGCTTTTTCGGTATAATAAGACAGTAGCACGCCTGATGGAAAAACAAGTTGTGCTGCTAGAATATTGAGGATCGATAGCTTAATTAAAAGCATTGTTTTACAAAGATGTCGGTGGAAATCCGTTCTCGATCCAAAAAACTTTTTTTTATTGCAAATGCCGTTTCTGTGTCAAGGAAAACAGAAAACGGCGGAATAATGCAGCAAGAAAGGCGTTATTCAGAAAGGAAAGGTCACATTATGTACGAAGATAAGACTTTAGTATGCAAGGATTGCGGAGCGGAGTTCGTATTCACTGCAGGAGAACAGGAATTTTATGCAGAAAAAGGCTTTGTTAATGAGCCGAAGCGTTGCAAGAGCTGCCGTGATGCAAAGAAAAATGCATCTGGAAATAAGCCGGAACGGGAAATGTTCACAGCAACCTGTGCTGCATGCGGCAAGGAAGCAAGAGTACCGTTTCAGCCGAGAGAAGATCGTGCTGTATATTGCAGCGAATGTTTTGCAAAGATGAAGGAAGCAGAATAAGCAAACGCAAACATACAAGGGCAATGGCATAGCAATTCTGCTGTGCCTTGCTTTGTCTTGTATAAATGAAACCATTTCGGATAAGCTAATCATATGCTGAAAAGCAGGAGGAATCAAAATGGCTGTAACAATTACAAAGGATACCATTATTGGAGACATTCTGGATATTGCACCGGAAACTGCACCGTTGTTTATGGCAATTGGGATGCATTGTCTTGGCTGTCCGGCTTCCAGAGGCGAAACAGTAGAAGAAGCTTGCATGGTACACGGCATTGAGGTGGATGAACTGTTGGAAGAACTGAACAAGCAGATTGCATCCAGTGCAGCCGCTGCCACGACAGAAGCGTAACCAAGATAGCAGGAAAACACAAAAGCGGTCGTCCAGGTTTGATGGGCGGCCGTTTTTTCTTCTAAATAAAGACTTTTCCGATGATTTTATAGAAAAATTATGATACAGAAAAAGGAGGAGACATGGATGTTGAATAAGCGGCTGCAAGCTTGTGCAGCATGGGTAACAATGGGTGGCGTGGTCTGCGATGTGGGGACTGATCACGCTTATCTGGCAGCAGAACTGCTCCGAAATCATATTTGCAGGCATGTCATTGCATCGGATATTGGAGAAGGACCATTACAAGCTGCAAAGCGGACATTGGAACAGGCGGGTTTGTTGGAACAAGCTACCTTGAAATTGTCCGATGGGTTACAGCAGATCGATGGGAAAGATGTCACGGATGTTGTCATTGCCGGTATGGGTGGCGAAACGATTGTACATATTTTGAAACCATGCAAGTGGATTCAAAACGGCGTGAATTTGATTTTACAGCCGATGACAAAGATTCCGCTGCTGCGGAAGTGGTTGGCGGAAAATGGCTATGCGATAGATAGAGAGCAAATTGTAAAAGAAGGACGATTTTTTTATACCGTCATGCAGGTGCACTATGATGGAGTGCAGCGGCAGCTGACACCATTGCAAGCAGAGATTGGGATGCAGGATTGGAGTTTACCCGTTGTACAGGCGTATTTGCAGCGAAAAAAAAGACGATTTCAGGAGATTGCAGCACAAATGCAAAAGGGAAATCAGCCAGAAGCAGAAAACTATCAACAGCTTGCAAAGGAAATCGATTTTTATATGCAGGAAGCAGAATGTGATTCTCTAATAGAAAGGAATGTGTGAAATGGTAACCGTGAAAGAAGTCTATCAGGTAATTGACGCCTTTGCCCCTTTTTCCACGCAGGAAAAGTGGGATAATTCCGGTTTGCTGGCAGGAGATTTTTCCATGCCAGTGAAAAAAGTCTATGTGACATTGGATATTTCCAATGAAACCATTGCGGCGGCGGCTGCACAAGGTGCAGATTTGATGGTGGCACATCATCCCATTATTTTTTCTCCGTTAAAACAGCTCGCTCCGCAGCATCCGGTTTGGAAGCTGGCAGCAAATAATTTGGCTGCCATTTGTGTCCATACACCATTAGATTGTGCGTGCGGTGGCATCAATGACCGGCTGCATACTATACTGCAAGAGCCATTGCAGCTTTGTGGCAAGATTGCTGCACCAGCGGCGAATGGTAATGGGATTGGCTTCGGCTGGGCAGATACCAGTGCAGTGGCTTGGGAGGCAAAAACATTGGCAGAGACATTGCGTCAGACATTGGGCTGTACCGTGGTTCGTTATACACCGGTACAACATCCGATTCAGAACATTTATGTGGGCTGTGGTGCTTGTGCCTCCATGCTGGAGGAGGCAGCAGCCATGGGTTGCGATGCTATGATTACCGGCGATGTCAAGCATGATCGTTGGTATGCAGCAAGGAATTTGGACATTGCTCTGTTCGACTGCGGACACTATCATACGGAACAGATTGCAGTGCAAATTCTCAAGGAACGCTTACAGACCAGTCTGCCGGAAGTAGAAGTGATTTGTGATTCATATGGAGATCCGGTTTGCTATGCAATGGGGGGCGAGCAGACATGAGTATTTGGCGTTGTCCGATTTGTGTAGCTTCCATGCAGAAGCAGGAAAAGGGGATTCGCTGTTTGAATGGGCACTGTTTCGATGTTGCCAAAAGCGGCTATGTGAATCTTTTGCCTGTGCAGCAGAAACGTACCAAACAGCCAGGCGATAATTTGCAGATGGTGCGGGCAAGACGGGATTTTTTGCAGGCGGGTTATTATGCATTATTTCAACAGGCAGTTTGTGAAATGACGGTATCTGCAATGCCGCAAAAAGGGATTTTGCTGGATGCCGGCTGTGGAGATGGTTATTATACAGCAGCAGTAACAGAGGCATTGCAATCCTCAGGAAAAGATGTACAGGTTTATGGTGTGGATATTTCTAAATATGCGGTCGATTTGGCGGCAAGGCACTGTAGGGCGGCTTCATTTGCGGTGGGCAGTGTGTTTCATCTGCCGGTATCAGATCATTGCTGTGACGGGTTGATTTCCCTGTTTGCACCATATGCTGGAACAGAGTTTCAACGAGTGTTGAAACCAGGTGGTGTGATGATTTTGGGCATACCAGCAGCAAGACACTTGATCGGGCTGAAACAGGCAATTTATGATACGCCATATGAGAATGCAGTAAAGCCATATGCATTAGAAGGGTTTTCGTTTATTGGAAAACGTACCATAGAAACTGTGATTTCCCTGCCAAATCAAACTGCGATTCAGAATCTGTTTGCGATGACACCGTATTATTATAAGACCGGTCAGAAGGAACAGGCACGATTGGCGGAATTGGAAACGCTGGAGACAGAGATTGCATTTGAACTATTACAATATCAAAAAGAATGAAGCGTTAGGCTGCGAAAGGAGAAATTTTATGGACAATACGACCCCATTTTCTGTGAATGATTATGATGGCAATGTGAGAAGTGTAATTCCCTTTTACGATACGATTCATGAACAGATTATAGAATTGGCATCGGTTTATTTTGGAGATAAGCCAATTCGCCTGTTGGATACGGGATGTGGCAGTGGTACATTTTTGGAAAAAGCCTTGGAACAGCTTCGCATTGATACAGCAGTACTGTGTGATCCATCAGAATATATGCTGCAAACAGCAAAGGAAAAGCTTTCTGCAACATCGGGAATTTTTCAGTTTTTACAAGTTGGTTCACAGGATTTGCCTTTTTCAGAGGAATTTGATCTGGTGACAGCCATACAGTCCCATCATTATTTTCAACCGGAACAGCGAAAGCAGGCATTGCAGCGTTGCTTTCAGGCATTAAAACCTGGCGGTTTGTTTGTGACATTTGAAAATACTGCACCTGACAGTGAAATCGGTAAGCAATTGTTGCGGAAACGACTGGAACATTATGGGTTACAGCATGGTAGATCGGAAGAAGCGGTGAAATCGCATTCCCAGCGATATGGAACAGAATTTTTTCCGATTACAGTACAGGAACAATTGAAACAGCTGAAAGAAAGCGGTTTTCTCTGTGCAGAGGTGTTCTGGCATTCGTATTTGCAGGTTGGATTTTATGCTGTGAAGGCATAATGGGAACGACAAACAGAAAGGAGTACGAACATGGCATTAGACGGTGCTTTTTTATATGCAGTTCGACAAGAGCTATCTGGGTTGATTGGTGCAAGAATCGAGAAGATTCATCAGCCGACAAGGGAAGAGATTTTAATTTCTCTGCGTAATCCGGAGGGCAGTCATAAAATTTTAATCTCCGCTTCTGCGGATCGTGCCCGTGTACACTTGACCCATCAGAATATTGACAATCCGGCAGCACCGCCGATGTTCTGTATGCTGCTGCGAAAACGGCTTGGCAGCGGAAAATTGCTTGCGATTCGACAAGACGGTCTGGAACGGGTTCTATATTTTGATTTTTCTTGTGTGAATACCCTGGGCGATGTGGTGCAACTGACGCTTGCTTGTGAAATTATGGGGAAATACTCCAACTTGATTCTCATTGATGAGAATGGCAAGGTCATCGACAGTATTAAGAGGGTGGATGCCGAGATGTCTCGGAAACGATTGGTGTTGCCGGGAATTGCCTATGCCCTGCCGCCGGCAGAACCCCGATTGAACTTTTTAACAGTGGAACGGGACGTTTTGCAAGCAGCCATTGCGGAGAAAAGTGGTGCATTGTATAAGGTGCTGCTGCAAACGCTGGAGGGCGTTTCGCCGGTTCTGGTACGGGAGTGGGCATTCTATACCGGACGAGGCGAGGAATGCCGTGCAGAGACGCTGACAGAAGCACAGATGGAACGGCTGCTTTACATCATCCAAAAGACAAAAGAACGATTGTTACAACAGGATTGTATTTTTACCATTGCTGCCACCAAAGAAGGACAGCTGAAAGACTTTTCTTTTCTTCCATTGCATCAGTTTGGCACGCTGCTGTATACAAGGACCATGCCATCGGCATGTGCAGTGTTGGATTATTTCTATGCAGAACGAGACCGTTATGCCCGTGTCCGGCAGCGAGCCAATGACCTATTTCATCTGCTGCTGCATGCAACAGAGCGGATTCAGAGGAGAATGGCTGTACAGACAGAAGAGTTAGAGCAATGTGCAGAAAAAGAAGATTTTCGCCGCAAAGCAGACCTACTTTCAGCGAACCTGTATCGTTTGAAAAAAGGGGATACCGTGGCAAATCTGGAAGATTTCTACGAGTCGGATTGTCCAACCGTTTCGATTCCATTGGATGTGCGGCTGACACCGCCGCAGA
The DNA here is from genome assembly GCA_019417865.1 of Ruminococcus sp. GTDB lineage: Bacteria > Bacillota > Clostridia > Oscillospirales > Ruminococcaceae > Ruminococcus_C. The sequence continues at coordinate 37,630 of DYCW01000035.1, forward strand.
ACGCCCAACGGTATTATCAGCAGTACAAGAAAGCTTGCACTGCGGAAACGGTGCTGACAGAACAAATTGCAAAAGGAAAAGCAGAATTGCAATATTTGGAAAGTGTGTTGGATGCATTGACCCGTGCAGAGACGGAAATGGATATGGAACAGCTGCGACAGGAATTGATGGAACAGGGTTATTTGCGTCGCACCAGCCGCAACCGTCGACCGGTCAAGGTACAGCAACCGCTTGTGTTTACAGCTTCTGATGGCACGCAGATTTTTGTTGGCAGGAATAACTTGCAGAATGACCGCCTGACTTTGAAGACAGCCGCAAAGACTGATATATGGCTGCATACGCAGAATATTCCAGGTTCGCATGTCATTATTGCGGCAAATGGAACCATGCCGTCTGAGCAGACCATTTTAGAAGCGGCACAGCTCGCTGCATGGCACAGCAAAGCACAACAGTCTGCACAGGTTCCTGTGGATTACTGTCTGGTGAAGTATGTCAAAAAGCCAGTGGGAGCGAAACCGGGCATGGTGATTTTTACAAATCAAAAAACGCTGTATGTTACCCCGAATGCCAATCCGGCAGAACAGGAGCAGATATGATAGAACGGTTGGGTGCAGATTTTTTTCATCGGGATTGTTTGGAAGTCGCCCCAGATTTGGTGGGAAAGCTGGTGGTGCGGCAGCTGCCAGACGGTACAATTTTACAGGAACGCATTGCAGAGACAGAGGCATACCGTGGTGAGGAAGACGAAGCGTGTCATGCCCATAGGGGTAGAACGCCGAGAACAGAGCTGCTCTATCGCGAGAGTGGTTTGATTTATGTGTATCTTTGCTATGGTGTGCATTGGCTGATAAATGTCATCACTGGAGAACCGGAACAGCCACAGGGCGTTTTGTTCCGAGCCGGTACGGTACATGATGGCCCTGGAAAACTGACGAAATTTCTACAGATAGACAAGCGATGGAACGGGGACAGTTTTTTAACCTGTTCTACCCTTTGGATCGCAGATGATGGATACCGTCCAGCGTTGCGGACAGCAGAACGGGTTGGCATTGCCTATGCCGGAGCAGTGTGGCAGAAGAAACCTTGGAGATGGATACAGGAGTAAAAGCACTTGATTTCTAAAAAGTGCAAGGAAAATAAACAGGAGGAGTTGCAATGCCGTTTTTCATTGTACGAAACGATATTACCAAAATGCAAACAGATGCGATTGTCAATGCTGCCAACCCTACACTGCTGGGCGGTGGTGGGGTGGATGGTGCGATTCATCGAGCAGCCGGTGCAAAACTGTTGCAGAAATGTAGAACGCTGGGCGGCTGTAAAACTGGAGAAGCCAAGTTGACGAAAGGCTATCGATTGCCTTGTAAATATGTCATTCACACAGTTGGTCCCATTTGGCAGGGTGGAAAGCAGGGGGAATCGGATTTACTGTATGCCTGTTATCAGAATGCCTTACAGTTAGCGGTGCAGTATCACTGTGAAAGCATTGCCTTTCCGCTCATTTCTTCAGGTGCATATGGGTATCCGTTACAGCAGGCGATTGCGGTTGCCATTTCTGCTGTTCGGGCATTTCTGGAAACGCATGATATGTATATTTATCTGGTGGTATTTCAAAAGGATGCTGTTTCTATGGCATCTTCTCTGGTAGCAGATGTTACAAGCTATATTGATGACCATTATGTAGAAACACATTACGATGGCAATACTCGGCGGATTTTATCGGAAGAACAGGTGCAATGGCAAACGAAAGCACTTAACCCGTTGTCGCCAGCTGTACCGTACGCTTCTACTTTTCCGAAAAAAGAGAACTTGACTGATTTGGAAACCATGTTGATGCAAACGGATAAGAGCTTTGCCGCTTATTTGCTGGATTTGATGGATGAAAAGGGTATGACGGAGGTAGAAACCTATAAGCGAGCCAATATAGACCGTAGATTATTCTCTAAAATTAAAAAAAGTGCTTTCAAAAATAATGCTGCTTATCAGCCGAGAAAACAGACTGTGCTTGCTTTTGCGATTGCCCTTCGGCTGAATCTAGAAGAAACGCAAAGGTTGCTGGAGCGTGCCGGTTATACACTTTCCAATAGTTTGAAATTCGATTTGATTGTAAAATATTTTATTATACACAAACAGTATGATATTTTCATCATCAATGAAACGCTGTTCCTGTTTGACCAGATGCCGATCGGGGCATAAAATGTCGCCTAGCAGGCGACCACTTTTTCTGGAAAATCTGGTATCCTATTCTTGTAAACAAAAACCAGTCGGAAACGGACAAAGACAGGATGGAGGAGTTTCTATGAGAAAGAATTTGACAGAGCTGGTATTTATTTTGGATTGCAGCGGTTCGATGGCACCATTACAGATGGACACCATCGGCGGATTTCAGTCGCTTTTGCAGGAACAAAAGCAAAAAGAAGGAGAGGCAATTGTTTCTACGGTTTTGTTTAGCGATAAAAGCCATGTACTGCATGACCGAAAGAAGATTGCAGAGGTTGCACCGCTGACTGCCGCAGACTATGTTCCCCATGGTTGTACGGCTTTGTTAGATGCTGTCGGTGGTGCTGTCAAGCATATTTCTAATATTCATAAGTATGCACGGGAGGAAGACCGTCCAGAGAAGACGTTGTTTGTGATTATCACAGACGGCATGGAAAATGCCAGCCGCTTTTATCGTGCAAACGAGGTGAAGCGGATGATTCAGAAGAAAAAGCAGAAAGAACACTGGAAGTTCCTGTTTATCGGAGCCAATATCGATGCAGTGGAAACGGCTTCAGAACTTGGCATTGAAAAAGAATATGCAGCTGACTACTGTGCGGACGAAATGGGAACGGATTTGCTGTATCATTCGGTTAATCAGGCAGTTATCTATGCACGTTCTGCACCAGCGTGTGCCCCTATGCCGACAAGCTGGAAAGATAAAATTCAGAAAGATTTTCGGAAACGAGGCAGAAAGAAGTAATCCGAACAGCAGTGGTTTTGTCGTTTTTGTATGGTAAGTTGACTTTTTTGTGTATTTATGCTATAATCAAAAAAATACATTTTGTCAAAGGAGCAAATATACATCATGAAACCATTAAAAGAAAACGCGGCAATGGAAACGAAATGTCTGCATGCAGGCTATACGCCGGAAAATGGCGGACCGGGTGTGATGCCAATTGTACAGAGTACCACCTATCGCTTTGATTCCTCCGAACATATTGCAGCTTTGTTTGATATGCCAACAGAACCGATGTACTCTCGTTTTGCCAATCCGACTTGTGATGCAGTGGAAAAGAAGATTGCTGCATTGGAGGGTGGTGTTGGTGCAATGTTGACTTCCAGTGGACAGGCTGCCTCTCTCCTTTCAATTCTCAACCTCTGTAAAGCTGGGGATCATCTTGTTTCTGTTTCTGCCATTTATGGCGGAACGCTGAATCTGCTTGCATTCAGTCTCAAGAAGCTTGGGATTTCCTGTACATTTGTACAGCCAGATGCAACAGATGCAGAAATTCAGGCTGCCATTCAGCCAAATACCCGTTTGGTTTTCGGGGAAACCATTGCAAATCCCACCCTGAAAATTTTTGATATAGAACGGTTTGCAGCAGTTGCACATCGGAATCAGATTCCGCTGATTGTAGATAATACGTTTGCAACGCCGCTGCTTTGTAAACCATTTGACTTTGGAGCCGACATTGTTGTGCATTCTACTACGAAGTATATGGATGGTCATGCCTTGCAGTGCGGTGGTGTCATCGTAGACAGTGGCAAATTTGATTGGGCTGCCAGCGGAAAATTTCCAGACTTTACAGAGCCGGATGAAAGTTATCACGGCGTTGTTTATACAGAAGCGTTTGGCAATATGGCATATATCATCAAGGCAAGAATGCAATTGATGCGGGACTTCGGTTGCTATCCAGCAGCACACTCTGCATTTTTGCTAAACCTTGGTTTGGAAACTTTGCCGATACGGATGCGGCAGTATTGTGAAAATGCAATGGCAGTTGCAACCGCATTGCAGAATTCAGAGTATGTGGAGTCGGTAAAATATCCGGGGCTGAAAAGTGATGAAGATTACGAATTGGCACAAAAGTACTTACCGGACGGCGTCAGCGGTGTGATTTCCTTTGTTATAAAGGGCGGCAGACCGGCAGCAGAAAAGTTTATGGATTCGCTGGAACTTGCCTGCAAGGAAGTACATGTGGCAGATATCCGTACCTGTGTTTTGACACCAGCTTCGACGACTCACCGGCAGCTGACAGATGAACAACTGAAAGCAGCAGGGGTAGATGGTGGTCTGGTACGCTTATCCGTGGGTCTGGAAAATGTCAATGATATTTTGCTGGATATTCAGCAAGCGTTTGCCAAACTATAAGCATAAGAATATAATTGACCCCATATGCATCAACAAACAGGCATATGGGGCTTTTTCTATTTTTTTAGAAAGGATACACATATTTTGACAGGAAAAACACATTTTACATTTGGAACGGCAGTTACCATTCTGATGACACATCCAACTGACTGGAAATCTTTTTTACTTTGCCTTGGTGCGGGTGCTGTGGGAGCGTGCGTGAGTGATGTCGATGTCAGCACATCCGGCAGTCACAAAGGGTTTCAACGACTTTTGCTGCTGCTTGCAGCGGCAGTTTTGGTTATTGCAGGACTGGATTTCTTTTTTCAGGCTGGCATTTGGGCAATGATACAGCAGAGAAATGGCTTGCTCCGCAGTCTGGCAGGATTTGCAATTTTTTTGGCTCTTTGTCTTTACGGGGAACACCAGCCGCACCGCAGCTTTACGCACTCTCTTGCAGGGGTTGCTATGCTTGGTACAGCCGTTTTTATCATGCTGCCGCAGGCGGTCTGGTATTTTGTTTGTGGAATGACAACACATATTTTGCTGGATTTGTTCAATCGAAAAAAGGTGCAGTTATTGTTTCCGTTTGACGCAGGAAAGGTTTGTTTTCGGCTTTGTTCTGCGGATGGTGCAGTCAATCAAGTGTTGTTCTGGACAGGTTTCTTTTTACTGATTGGGGAAAGTATCTGGGCAGTGGCTGCCTTTCTCCATAGCAGCGGCTGGCTGCCATTTTAATACATATATTTTATAAAAGGAGTATATTATGAATTGGATATCGCAATTAACTTGTTATGTGCCGCAAACATCGCAGGAGGAAGCGGATCAAACAGAAATGCTGCAGGCTGCGATACAGTATGGCAGTGCAACGCTGGAACGTACTTCTCCAAGCGGCGGACATTTTTGCTGTTCCGGTATGATTTTAGATGAGACGATGACAAAGGTTCTGCTGGTCTACCATAATATTTATCAGTCTTTTTCGTGGACAGGCGGTCACGCAGACGGGGAAAGCGATTTCTTAGCCGTTGCCATACGGGAGGCACAGGAGGAAACGGGTTTGCAGCAGGTGCAGCCGCTTTGTAGTGCGATTTTGTCGCTGGATGTACTGCCAGTTAAGGCACATGAGAAACATGGTGTACCGGTTGCTGCCCATGTTCATTACTGTGTGTCATTTGGTTTGCTAGCTGACCCAAAACAGCCGCTGCATATCAAGCCGGATGAGAACAGTGCGGTATGCTGGAAACCAGTTTCTGAACTGGCAACGCTCTGTAAGGAGCCACAGATGCTGCCGGTTTATGAAAAACTGATTGCCCGTATGCGGCAGGTGCGGCAGGTACAGCAACAGATCTTACCGCAGGTGGTGACGCCGCTTCTGGAGTGGTATCAAACACACGCCAGAGATTTGCCGTGGCGGAAGGATCAGGAACCCTATCATGTTTGGATTTCTGAAATCATGCTGCAACAAACGAGAGTGGAGGCGGTCAAAGGATATTATCAGCGGTTTTTGACTGCATTTCCAACAATACAGGCATTGGCAGCAGCGGATCCGGAACAGGTACGGAAATGTTGGGAGGGCTTGGGTTATTATACCAGAGCCAGAAATTTGCAGCGGGCAGCACAGGAGATTGTACAGCAGTACAACGGGGTTTTTCCGGAACGCTATGAAGATGTTTTGTCGCTGTCTGGTATCGGTGCCTATACAGCTGGTGCAATTTGTTCGATTTGTTATGAGCAGCCTACACCAGCAGTAGATGGTAATGTTTTGCGAGTTGTGATGCGGTTGCAGGATGCGTTTTATGAGATTGACCGAAATGATGTAAAAAAGGCAGTAACAGAGGCATTGCGGGGCTGTTATGCAGCTGGAAACTGCGGAAAACTAACACAAGCACTGATGGAATTGGGGGCACTGATTTGCATTCCAAACGGTGCACCTCATTGTGATTGTTGTCCGCTTTCCGCACTTTGCAGAAGTTATGCACAGCAATCACAGGCAATGCTGCCGGTGCGGAAGAAGAAAAAGGCAAGGCGACAGGAACAGCGTACTGTTTGGATTCTGCGGTGCGGCAATGCCTATGCAGTTTGCCAACGACCGGAAGAGGGCTTGCTGGCAGGATTATGGGAATTTCCCAATCAACTCGGAAACTTGACAGAAGCAGAAGCCATTCAGCAGGCATCAGCATGGGGCTGCAAGCCGGTTGCCATTGAAAAAACCGTGCGAAAAACGCATATTTTTACGCATATCGAATGGCAGATGTTTGGTGTATATTTGGAGTGCGAAGCCATGCCGGAGCGATTTGTCTGGAAAACAGTACAGGAACTGGAAACAGAAATTACCCTGCCGACTGCGTTTCGGATGTTTTGGAATGCATAGTTTAAAATG
>DYCW01000350.1 GCA_019417865.1 Ruminococcus sp.
GTTTTATTTAGAGCAGGATGGATCCTTTGCAGAACTACTCATCAATGCAATCAAGAATCCAGCATATTTTCTAAATCATCTCATATCCGAAAACGCACTGGCATTCTTTTTTATGGTCATGCTGCCACTTTGTTTCCTGCCATTTCTCACAAAAAAACTATCAAGATATTTTCTATTCCTACCATTTGCTGTAATGAATTTACTGGTATCGGCTTCCTATGGTGCCGCCGCAAGCATTTACTATCAATATGTATTTGGTACATGGACTTGTCTATTCTATTTATCCATTCTGAACTGGCAGGATTTGAAATGCATGACTCGCAAAAAACTAATCACAGCTATGGCCTGCATTTCTTTCTTCAGTGCGTATACCATATTTACCAACAATCTTTGGTATCGAGAAAAATATATAGAAAATAAAGATGTTTACGTGCAAATGGAAGAAGTTATGGCACGTATTCCAGAAGATGCCTCTGTTATGTGTGATAACTGGTATGTACCACACCTTGCAAACCGAGATACCATCTATATATTGGATTCTACTTCTGCTGAAGAACCGAGCAGCACGGATTTCGTAATCGTTCGGGAAGACCTGGGAGAGGAAGATCAAAAATGGGTGAAAAAAGAACAAGAAAAACTAAAAAAAGAAGGATACATCCTATGGGATACTGTAGAAGACAGCTTCCAGGTTTATATCAGTCCGGAATACGCTGCTGCCAATCCGACTTAAATGATTTCGGAGGAAAAGAAAAATGATGCATAAGACGCATAAAAAGCGTTCTATCACACCAGTACAACTGATCGCACTGGGCTTTTTCATGATGATGCTCCTCGGCACAGGCTTACTACTGCTTCCCATTTCTCAACGGCAACCGGGCAGTCTTTCTGTCATAGATGCAGCATTTACTGCTGTCAGTGCTGTATCCACAACTGGGCTTACTGTAGTGGATACGGCAAGTACTTTCAGCACCTTTGGTTATATTGTATTATGCATTCTCATCCAAATCGGTGGTCTTGGCATTACTTCTATCGGTGCCGGATTGATTGCATTCACAGGCAGAAAACTACGGATGCGAGATCAGGTTCTGGTACAGGAAGCACTGAACTATCCCACAATGAAAGATGTACAGTTACTGATTCGCTCTGTTTTAATTACCACCGTTACAGTGGAAGCTTCTGGAGCTTTTATCGGATTCCTTTTATTTTGTCAGCAATTTAACCTCCTCTCTGCTCTGGGAATTGCTATTTTCCATAGCGTTTCCACATTCAATCATGCCGGTTTTGATATTTTAGGCGGACTGATTTCCTATCGAGATCATATCGGATTACAATTGATGACCACTATAGAAAATATGCTGGGTGGATTTGGTTTTTTTGTAATTATGGATATTTTACGAAACAAACGGTTTCGCAAATTCAGTCTACATACTAAAATTGTATTGACAACCTCCTCCTTTTTGGATATCAGTAGTACGCTATTGCTGAAAGCGATTGAAGGCGATTCACTTTCATGGATTAATGCACTTTTTATGGGGATTACCTCCAGAACATCAGGTCTATCTGTTGCATCCATCGGCGATTTTTCCAATGCCAGTTTACTGCTTATCAGCATTTTAATGTACATCGGTGCTTCCCCTGGCTCCACTGGCGGCGGTGTCAAAGTCACAACTGTATTCGTCTTAATTCGCACCATGTTTGCTTTTCCACGTGGAGAACAACCAGGAGCATTTAAAAAACGTTTTCCAGCTGGCACCGTACAGCAGGCAATGGTCATCTGCTGTATGGCATTTGGTATGATTCTTGTCATTGTTTTTCTGCTCTGTATTTTGAATCCCAGCGTTCCATTCTTATCACTGCTCTTTGAAACTGTTTCTGCATTCAGTACAGTTGGACTATCTACTGGTATTACCAGTTTTGTTGATCCAATTGGAAAATGTCTCCTGATGGTTTCCATGTTCAGTGGCAGGCTTGGCACCATGACGGTTGTTTCTCTTTGGTTTCGGAAACACCGCCAGACCATTTTAACACCATTAGAGAATATTGCAGTGGGATAAGTAGAAAGCATATTCTCTCCATTTTTCGCAATGATAATCATGTAAAACAATTTTATTGCTTTAAAAGTTGTAATGCTTTGGAGGAAAATCATGAAAAACAAGAAGCATATGACACCGTTACAATTGATAGCACTTGGATTTCTGGCCGTCATTTTGCTGGGTGCCATCTTACTTATGATGCCATTCTCACAAAAACAGCCTGGCAATGTTACATGGGTGGATGCTACCTTTACTGCTGTCAGTGCTGTTTGTGTTACCGGATTGGTTGTCGTAGATGCAGGAGACACATTTAATACAATCGGGCAAACCATACTGGCAGTTTTAATTCAAATTGGCGGATTGGGGATCACTTCTATTGGCGTGGGTCTGATTTCTTTTCGACGAAAACATATGCGTATACGAGAACAAGTGCTCATACAAGCCGCTTTGAACTATCCCACCATGCAGGATATTCGAGAATTGATTCGCTCCGTTCTACTTATGACATTGACCATTGAAACATTTGGCACAGTGGTTGGAACCATTTTCTTCTATCCTGATTATGGCTTGCCAAATGCAATTGGAATAGCTGCTTTTCACAGTATTGCCTCTTTTAATAATGCTGGATTTGATATTTTTGGCAATTGGAATGGTATGACACTGTATACAAATCACATTGGACTGAATTTGCTTACTGCTTTTCTCATTATCAGTGGGGGCATCGGTTTTTTCGTCATTCGGGATATTTTAAAAAACCGCCGACTTTCTCGTTGCAGCTTGCATACAAAAGTTGTACTATTTATGACTGCCATTTTGATTTTGGTAGGCATGCTGATGATAAAGTTAACAGAAGGCGATCGAATTTCTTGGATGAGTGCATTTTTCACCAGTATCTCTACTCGAACAGCAGGTTTTTCTGTTGTACCACTAAATCAGTTCTCTCATGCTGGTATTTTATTAGTCTGTTTGCTTATGTACATTGGTGCAGCTCCCGGCTCAACGGGCGGCGGTGTCAAAGTCACAACTTTCTATATTTTGATACGAACTATTGTATGCTATCCACGAAGAAAACAACCAAACGGATTCGGAAAACGATTTCCTTCTGGTACCATACAGCAAGCTTTGGTCATTTGCAGTTTGGCAATTGCAATTATCTTTACTGGACTACTTCTCCTATGCATGTTAGAACCTGATCTTTCTATCTCTTTTTTATTGTTGGAAACCATTTCTGCATTTGCAACAGTAGGACTATCTGCCGGCATCACACCAGATTTACATCCTGTTAGCAAAATCATTTTAATGCTCATTATGTACATTGGGAGACTTGGACCGCTAACAGTCGCCTCTCTTTGGTTTCGAAAACAACCGGACAGCATCTTACTTCCAGAAGAAGAAATACCAGTTGGATAAAAATGAAGACAAATAATATTATGACAGTTAAAGGAGAATTATTATGTTTGGAAAAAAAGTAAAAACAGAAAATGGACTCTATGGCATCATTGGACTGGGACGGTTTGGATTCGCATTGGCACAATCTCTCTCAGAATCAGGAAAAGATTTAATTATCATTGACGAAAATGAAGCAAAAATCAATTCTGCTGCTGCATTTACTGACCACGCCTATGTAGTACAGGAACTGTCTAAAGAAAATTTTCGAAAGGTTGGAATTGACAACTGTGACGTTGTCATCATCTGTATCGGGGAACGTATGGATACCTGTATTCTTGCAACGTTAAACGTCATTCAGCTTGGCGTAAAACGAGTGATCGCAAAGGCAACCAGTGCAGAACAGGGGTGCGTATTGGAGTTACTTGGTGCAGAAGTGGTCTATCCAGAGCGAGATATGGCAATTCGACTCGCAAACCGTCTGCTGGCTCCGGGCTTTCTGGATTTCATTACACTGAGTGAGGAAGTAGATCTTATGGAGCTGAGTGTCACACAAAAAATCGCAGAAAAAACTGTCCAGGATATCAACCCCAGAAAAATGTTTGGCATTAATCTTATTGCAGTCAAGCACAATGGAACCTTGGAAATTGAGATCAAACCGGACACGGTACTACATCGTGGCGATACTATCTGTGTCATCGGCACACGGGAAAATATCCGAAAGTTTGAACGTTATTTAAATGAATAATGCGTCCGCTCAATCCTCCAATGATATACCCAAAGAGTCCAACCAACTCCATAGAGTAAGCTAACCAAAAAATCCCTGTCTAGCGAAGTCCATAGACTGCGTCAGACAGGGATGAATATTATCTACAGTAACTTGAGAGTTTTTCAGGTCATGGCATAAGCTTTCTGTGACAAACGGCTTTACTGCTCATTCGGCAAGATTATTCGTCCATTCCAGCACGCCTGCTACATGACGTATGCCACTTGTTTCAGGCGTTGCCATGCTCTTTTTCATGACGGATGCAGGTACTTCACTTGTATTACTTACAATTGTACCACAAAAACAGACCCTTTTCCCGGTTCACTTGTAACATATATTTTTCCTCCGCATCGGTTTAGAATTTCTTTGCAGAGAGCTAAACCAAGCCCGTTTCCCTGTGCTTGTCGTGAGGTATCTCCCTGATAGAACTTTTCAAAAATATGTTCCATAGTTTCCTGCGTCATACCAATTCCGTCATCACTGATGAAAACAGAAAAAAAGCTGTCATTTCTTTTAAGACTTATAGAAACGCACCCTCCGTCATCGGAAAATTTAATTGCATTGCCAATAAGATTTACCCAGACCTGAAACAGAAGAGATTTTTGCCCAAAATATTCAACTTCCGGCAGGTCAATATCCAGTTCGATATGTTTTTTGCTCCATTTGGGTTCAAGTACTACAATTGCCTCTCTTATCTGTTCGTCCAGACGGAATGGAATCGGAGGATCTAAATAAGTCTGGTTTTCTATTTTGGAAATCCTAAGGATATTATCTATCAGATCATTGAGCTTTTCAATATTAAAAAGCACCTTTTGAATGTATTCCCTGCGTTCTTCTTCGGTAAGTTCCGAATCCTGAAGAAGTGTAATGTACCCTGTAACGGATGAAAGAGGTGTCTTGAATTCATGGGACACATTGGCGATAAAATCGTTTCTTATCATTTCTACTGAATTAAGCTCTTTAGCCATATTGTTGAATTTTTTGAATATATCTTGAAATTCTTCAATTTTTCCGTTATAATCAAGCTTTACATTATAATTACCCTTTGAAATTTTTTGAATGGCCTTTCCTAACTGATTCAGCGGGTTGAGGACTTTTATTATCATAAAGCTGGAAAAAATAGTGGATAGAACTATGCAAAAAAAACAAATCTGGAAAATTACAAATGACGGATTTTTGAAATGGTTAATTGAGATGTCCAGATAATCTAGTAGACGAATAATACCAAATATAATCAGGATAAATAAGATAATTATACTGAAAACTACCACTCTGATACCGATTTTAATTTTTATATACTTTTTTGTGAGAAGTTTTTTTATTTTTTTATCAGTATTACGTCTACTCATTTTTTCACCGCCCGATAACCTAACCCTCGTATGGTTACAATTTCAAAGTCATCGTTGTTTTTAAACCGTTCCCTTAAACGGCTTATATGAACATCAAGAGTATGCGAATCAACATAGTCTTCAATACCCCAGATATCGTCTAAAATCTGCTGACGTGTAAATATCTGTCCAGGATAGGATAGCAGCTTGTAAAGAAGTTGAAATTCTTTCAGAGGAAGTACCTGTGAGCCGTTTTTATCTGTTGCTGTGCAGGAATTATATTCAAGCGAAGTATTACCGAATGTGAGCTTTTTTTCACTTACGCTTTTAGCACGTCTTAAAAGTGCATTTACTCTGAGAAGCATTTCATTGATATCAATCGGCTTTACCATGTAATCATCTGCTCCCGCATTAAATCCGCATTGCTTATCTATAATATCACCCTTGGCGGTTATGATAAGAACCGGTATTTCAATTCTGCTTTCTCTGAGTTCACGAACAAAATCAAATCCGTTTGTCCC
>DYCW01000351.1 GCA_019417865.1 Ruminococcus sp.
TAAAGCCTGAAAGTAGCTGAAATGCCTGAAATACGGACGCATTTCAACCATTTCTGTCTGTTTGATACTCAAAGGCGTGATTGTTGCTGCATTCTTTTTTATCTATCGCTTTTTGTTCAGTGTGTCCTTAGTATTGACTTTTTCCTCATTTTATGCTAAAGACCATTCCCCATTCCAAAAAAACAGCCGCTCTCCCCCGAAGAGGAGAACGACTGTTCTGTATTTATGCTTTTGTATCTTTCTGTTGCGTGGTTTCCTGCTCCGCACGGGAAAGCCATGCCCGTGCCAAGTCCAATGCTGCATACAAGGACGGTCGTTTTGCCGTCTGTATACTCTTGTTCTCGTTTGTAGATAACTGATAAACTTGCAGTAAATCGGCGACGGGAATGTTTCCGCTTTTATCCTGGTGGATCACCTGAATCATGGTAACATAGGGGTCACTCATGTAACCATAATACAGACAGTTTCCGGAACGCACCAGCGGATACCCTTTGTATAAGAAAAAGTTCTGCTCCACCATAACCATCCTTTCTTTGTATATTGTTTTTTGTATCTTCTGCTTCCGTATCTGCTTGTCTTACTGCCAAGTTGTCTGGAAGTCTTCCTCTGTATCAAAGATTTCCATATTATGCTTCAGGGCTTTCAAATAAGCTGTACGACACTGGAAGCTCAGTTGCCCATCAATCGTAATATAGCAGTTAAAGTCATCTATCTGATAGAATGCCACTGTGCGGTCTTCCTTACCGTCTGCTGTGCGGTAGTGAATTTCGGCATCCGGTGTACCAGCTGGTACATCGCCCAGAACAACTTCCTCTGCTGCGGTTTGCAGCAGGAACGAGTAGAACAACCGATATCGTTCTGTATCGACCGATTTGCCATCCTTTGTGATAGCAGCGGTATCCTTATCGGTACCACTGTTTACAAAGGAAACCTGCTTGCCGTCTATGGTGACTTCCAGTTCGCTGATGTCCCAGACATAGGTGGTGAAAACCAACTTAGATGCCAGACCAGTCGGCGTAATGGTTGCCCATGGACATTTATCCGCTGCAACGGCATACACCATATCCACATCGTTCAGCATAACCGGATAATACGTACTTTTGGTCTCATCCTCTTCGCTGGTTTCTGTGACAGCCTTCCCGATTTTCAGCACATATGTGCTGCCGTCCGAGCAGTCCAGCGTCAGCGTAGCAAACGGCTCTGTCATGCCGGCATCTTTTTTTGCCTGTTCATCCGGGTGTACTGCCAGAATCTTGCTTGCCGTCAAGCCAAACAAGCTTTCAATCACATCCGTTGACCGCTCCACACTGAGGTAAGCAGAAATCGGAGAAACCATCTGGTGGTCAGACATCATACCGCCATTTTTTTCATCGTTACTGGTGTCACGATGTTCCAGTACAATGGGGACTTCCAGATCCTCCCGTTCTATCGTAACGGTTCCAATCTCTGGCATATCCTCGTCTGCCGGCTTTTCCAAAATCGTTGTAGAAAGAAAATCCGTGGCAGCTTTGCTGAAGTTGGAAATTAGAGAAGTCTTTACAGTGTAAACCGTATCACTGTCCGCCAGTGCAAAGTAATGGCTGCTGCTGCCGGAAACACTATCTCCAATGCGGAAGGAAAACGTGCTGCCATCATCAAACTGCAGTTCTACCTGTGTGGCATCTTTCCCCAGACCGAACTTTTCCAGATCGTCTGCCTGTTCCTCCACACACTGCTCAGCCTGCAAACTTGCCGTGTTGTTCGCAAGTGTGCCAATCAGAGACGTATTGGTGGGCATATCCTCCCAGCCTTCTATCCCGAAAGTGACTGTTTCTTCTGTTGTGCTGGTGGCATCCCCTGTGGATGCCTCAGCATTCTTTATCCGGACAACCTGATAGCTGCCCGTTTCATTCGTAATGGAAATGCTCTTTACCTTGTCAGCAGACTCGTCAGAAAGCGTCAGGGCAGCCTGCTCCTCTGGTGACTGCGTTGTGGCTTCTGTGGTTTCGCTGCTGTCTTCCCCGGTGGGACGAGTCAACAGCACCACACTGCCCACCAGCAGTAGTACAACAGCTGCACCGCAAATTACACCAATCATTCGTTTTTGCATTCTGTCACGCCGTCCTTTCTGCCATCAGCGGCTCTTTCTGCGTGCCCAAATGACAATTCCAATCACAACCATCAGTGCCGGAATCACAACAATCACAACGGTTGTGAGCATCTTCATCTGCGATGCGGTTGCATCGATTGAAGTCAGATTCATATTCTTAGCCGCAATGACAATGTTGTCGGACTTGCCGCAGATGGTGTTCAGGGCACTGATGAAATACTCTGCATTATTATAAGAGGTATCCTGTGCCACATAGACATCAAAATAACCCATCGAACCAATCACCATGACATCACTTTCCAGCAGGGCATTGTCCTTTGAAATCTGGTTCTGTGAAAATGCCATGACAGAATAGCTGCTGCGTTCTGCATTGGCAACATCAAAGGTCGTGGTAGTGGTTGCTTCCGTTGTTTCCTCTGTGGTGGCTTCTGTGGTTTTCTCTACACCATTTGCAGAATCCCACGCAGCCTCTGCCTTTTCTGCATTGCCGTCCAGATTCAGCGGCACACAGTAAGACGTATCTGCGGTGGTCAACAGGTTTGTGACCACTCTGCCGTTATTGGCATCTCTGGTGAGAATCGGACGAGAAACCGGTGCCACAATCGGCAGAGAAGTATTGGCCAGTCCGCTGCTATAGTCGCTGCTGACCGAGTTGACAATCGGGGCATACATCCGCTGATTGCCGGCAACCAGAAGGGTCACTGCCTGCTGGGTTGCTGCATTGTCATCAATGACATAGCTGGTATCTGCAACGATATTCCAATCTCTCAGGAAAGCATCCAGATTGGGGGTGTTGCCCTGCGTGAAGTCTGCAATATAGAGCAGCCGCTTGCCGAGGTTCCCATCATTGTGCAGGAAGGTTTCCAGCTTTTCAATGGCATCCACTGTCAGGTCGTTGACAGGTGCCGGCAGTACCAGCAGGTCATAATCCGCCGGTGAAATTTCATCCGTCACCATGTCCAGCTGTGTCACATCATAGCCGTTGTCATCCAGCAGCGTGCTAAGCACCTGTGCTGCATAGACATTGCCGTTGGTTGGGTTGTAAATGCTGTTGCCGTTGGATTGGGCAATGAAGCCCACCCGCTGCGGATTGGCATCGGTGACGTTCATAATCGCATTGGTCAAAGACTGCTCGCCCTTGAAGGCGGTAATGCATTCTGCCAGCGTTGCCTGTCCATAATAGTAATATTGCAGCTTATCCTGATCCAGCTCAAAGAAGTCGGATAATGGGAACACCCGTACCCGGTCGCCACTACATACAATCACGTTGTCAGAACTAATGGTGCCGCTGTACTTGCTCTGATACTTGGAGAGAATGTCCGGATTCTTTGTAGTATCAAAGTAGGTAACTTCCACTTCACTGGAATAACTCTGATACTTTTTCAGCATCTCCGTTACCATCTTCAAATAAGAGTCTTTTTCCAGTGTACTTTCTTCGCTGGAAACCGCAATTTCTACTGTCGTATCCAGATTTTTGATATAATCAATGGTCTCATCGGAAACCTCATACAGATTGGAGGTCGTCAGATCCAGCTTTGCATTCGGATACCGTTCCACCAGCAAGCCTACAACGACATTCAGCAAAATGACAATCGCAGTCACAATCAGTGTAATTGCCACAGCGACACTGCCATACTTCATCTTTTTCTTTCGCTGCCTCTGTTTGAGCAGCTTTGCATCCTGTTGTTCCATATTGTGTTACAGCCTCCTTCTTACCGCCAGCGTCTGGTTTCAAATACCCGAACTGTAAAGAAATTGAACAGCACCGCTGTGCTGACATAGAGCAGCACGCTGGAGAGGTTGAACAGTCCGTATGTAAAGTCGTAAATGCGGCTGAAGAATGCAACCGACTCCATTGCTGTGCCAAGCCAGCCCAACAAGGTACCCAGAACGGTGCTGTTTGCTGCAACGGTGTCTGCCGTGCTGGAAATGGTGCCGCTCAGGAAGTCAATCACATACAATACCACCAATGCAATAATCCCCAGCACATAGGCAATGAATTGGTTTGCTGTAAAGGCAGAAAGAAACAGGGTGATGCCCATAAAGGCTGCCCCCATCAAGAACAGAGCAATGAAATTGGAAAGCACGATCGACCATGCAACGGTGCCAAAAAAGCTCAGCAAAATCGCATAGACAAATACAATTGCAATGCCCATTGCATAGACCGTCAGTGCTGCAAAATATTTTCCAAGGACAATGCCGCCCAAGGAAACCGGTGCCGTCAAAAGGCCTTGATCCGTCTTCTGTGCCCGTTCCTCCGACAGCAGACGCATGGTCAGCAGCGGCAGAATCAATACCATCACCAACCGCATCCATGCAAAATAGTTACTCATATCTGTTGTGGCGTAGCTCAGACAGAACAGCCAAAACAGCAAGCCCGATCCCAGATAGAACACCGTCAGAAAGACCGGACCGATCGCAGAGTTAAAAAAAGCTCCCAACTCTCTCCGATAAATCGCTCCCATTTACTTTGCCTCCTCTTCCGTGTTTTCCGTTTGGACGGCTTCTGCTGTTTTCTCAGAAGCTGCCGCAGAAGCAGATTTTTTCTGTTCCGTTGCCCATTCGCCCATTGTCACCTTGAGGAAGACATCTTCCAGTGTCAGCATACCGCTTTCCATCCGATAGATGTTCCAGCCGTTTGCCTGTGCCACAGCATTGACTGCCTTCCGTAGATCTTGATTTCCAGCTGGCTCCAGCTCATAGTCATACAAACCAGATTCCTGCTGGGTAGACTGCTGCACTTTGGCAACCCCATCTATGGCACGAAGTGCCTGCAGCACCTCTGCGGCATCGCCATCCAGCCGTACCTTCAGACGATGATTCTGGGACATGGACTGTGCCAGGGTGTCAATTGCCCCGTCTGCCACGATTTTTCCTTTGTTGATGATAATGACTCTGTCACAGACTGCCTGAATTTCCGACAGGATGTGCGAAGAGAGAATGACAGTGTGCCGTTTCCCAAGCCGCTTAATCAGCGTGCGGATTTCCAGCATCTGCTTCGGGTCTAAGCCAACAGTAGGCTCGTCCAGAATCAGAATCGGCGGATTGCCCACCAGAGCCTGTGCCAGACCGACACGCTGCCGATACCCTTTGGACAAATTCTTAATAATCCGGTCTTTCACTTCTGCAATTTTACAGAGGTTGCAAATCTCCGTGAGATGTGCCTTTCTCGGCAGTTTACATTTCTTCAGGTCATAGACAAAGCTGAGGTAACCCATCACTGTCATTTCCTGATAGAGCGGCGGCAGTTCCGGCAGATAACCAATATCCCGTTTTGCCCGAATCGGATTATCCAGAATATTGGTATCATTGATCAGTGCCTCTCCGGAAGAGGAGCTGATATAACCGGTCAGCATATTCATCGTAGTAGATTTTCCAGCACCATTCGGTCCTAAAAAGCCTACGATTTCACCGTCTTGTACAGTGAAGCTGATGTCATCTACTGCAAGATGACTGCCGTAACGCTTGGTCAGATGCTTTACCGTAATCATACGAAAAGAAGACCTCCCCATTTCTACAATCCTATTTTGACAGACAAAGTTCTGTACTGTCAATCACACATACTATATCAGCCTATTGTGAAAATACTGTGACAAATTCACGAAAGACGATGTATGCCATCTTTTACTCGTTCTAATGTGGCATCCTTGCCCAAAATGGCACAGAGTTCAATGCCGCCGCCTGGTGTGAACGGCTTACCAGAGAGTGCGGTTCGCAGCGGCCAGAGCATCCAACCGTTTTTCACACCCATCTCACCGATCTTTTCAAAAACAGCTGCATGAATGCTGTCTACATTCCAGTCGGTGACGCTTTCCAGCACCGGCAGCACCGCTTCCAGTGCTTCCTTAGCGGTTTCTGGTGTGGTCTTCATCTTCTTGTGGCGGTACAGTTCGACATCATAATCCGGCAGGGCGTCAATAAAGTCCACCTGCTCCGGGATTTCCGTAAACAGCTCGGTTCTCGGCTGCAAAACGTGGCACAGCAGCTGCAAATCAGCAGTTTCTCTTTTAACAGTCTGCCGGATGTAGGGAATCGCCTTTTCTGCAAATGTCTCCGGTGCCATTTTCCGGATATATTCGCCGTTGATGGCTTTCAGCTTCACCGGATCAAACAATGCCGGTGACTTGCTGATACCAGAAATTTCAAATGCCTGTGCCAGCTCATCTATTGTGAAAATTTCCTGTTCGCCAGTTGGTGCCCAGCCGAGCAGTGCAATAAAGTTGATCACTGCCTCCGGCAGATAACCCTTCTCCAGCAAATCCTGGAAGGAGGCATCGCCGTTCCGCTTGGAGAGCTTGTGGGTCTTGTCCTTCATGACTGGAGAACAGTGGATATAAACCGGCACATCCCAACCAAATGCCTGATAGAGCAAGTTATACTTTGGTGCAGAGGACAGATACTCATTGCCACGGATGACATGAGTAATGCCCATCAGATGGTCATCTACTACATTTGCAAAGTTATAAGTTGGCATACCATCTGTTTTGATCAAGATCTGATCATCCAGGGTGCTGTTTTCTACTGTAATATCGCCGTATACTTCATCGTGGAACGTGGTTGTCCCTTCAAGCGGCATTTTCTGTCGGATGACATATGGCACACCAGCATCCAGCTTTTCCTGAATTTCTTCTGGTGACAGATTCCGACAGTGTCGGTCATACATGGGAGCGATGTGAGAAGCCTCCTGAATTTTCCGTACCTCTTCCAACCGTTCCTTCTCGCAGAAGCAATAGTAAGCGTGACCGCTTTTCACCAACTGTTCTGCATAGCCCTTGAACATACCCATCCGTTCCGACTGGACATACGGACCAACCGGACCGCCGATGTCTGGACCTTCGTCCCATTTCAGACCGGCAATCCGCAGGGTATTGTAAATAATATCCACAGCCCCCTCCACATACCGTTCCTGATCCGTGTCCTCGATACGCAAAATAAAATCGCCGTCATATTTTTTTGCCAAAAGATAAGCATACAATGCTGTCCGCAGATTCCCGATATGCATATAGCCGGTCGGGCTGGGTGCAAATCGAGTTCTTACACGTTTTTCCATTGGTAAGTCTTCCTTTCTGTTGATTTTTATAATATGGAATAGAGATACCGGTTTTATCCGCCATTTGTCTTATATTATCCATCCAATGAATAGGACATTGGTTGTTTATCGTATTGCTGCACCGTTTTTATATCCCTTGCGATGGCTGCTTTCAGTTCCTTCAAACTGGAAAACTTCTGTTCTTCCCGCAGAAATTCCAACAGCTCCAATCGGCAGGTCTGTCCATACAAATCGCCATGATAGCCTAATAAATGCGTTTCTACAATGGGAATGGGTTCTTTCGAAACGGTTGGCTTTACACCAATATTCGTCACGCCGTCCCAGACGCTTCCATCCATCAGATATACTTTCGTTCGATATACACCATGCAGCGGCACCAATTGTCCTACTGCAAACGGAAGGTTAATGGTCGGAAATTGCAGCGTTCTTCCCAATGCTGCTCCATGCTGTACCACGCCGGAAATCTGATAGGGTACCCCCAATAAGCGAGCCGCCTGTGCAACGTTTCCATCTAATAACAGCTGCCGAATCCGGCTGGAGGAAATCACATCCCCATCCTGTCGGACTGCCGCTACCACTTCTACTGTAAAGCCCATCTGTCTGCCAAACTGCTGTAAATCGGCTACGCCCCATGCAGCTCGTTTACCAAATCGAAAATCCCTGCCGCAAAAGAGTTTCTTTGCCTGCATTTGCTGCTGCAAATAGACGCTGCAAAACATTTCCCCATCCATCTCTGCAATGTCTGCAAATGCCGGACTGACCACACAAGCAATGCCGTTTTCCTCCAGCAGCCGCTGTTTTACGGCATCTGGATAAAGATACTGCAATGACTCCCCATGTTTTGTGCGGACAGATGATGTTTGCATGGTAAATGCCGCTGGCAGCAATCCTTCCCTTTGACAGGCAACGGCAGCCGCTAAAACGGCACGATGTCCGATATGCACGCCATCAAATAAACCCAGAGCGACAGCAGTCTGCCGAATTTCTGCGGATGTTTGCTGCGTCATAGTACAACCC
>DYCW01000352.1 GCA_019417865.1 Ruminococcus sp.
GCACTGAGAAGTCTGAGTCCAGCAGTACCAGCTGTGCCACCTGTCTTGCAGCATCGCTGCCCTGTCCAACCGCAATACTGCAATCTGCTTCTTTTAGGGCAAGTAAGTCGTTGACACCGTCTCCCGTCATGGCAACCGAATGATTTTTCTGGTGCAACGCCTTGACCAGTTGTCGCTTTTGCACTGGTGTAACTCGTCCGAATACAGAATATTGTTCTGCAATCTCATTTAGTTCTGCGTCCTGAATGGTGCTCATGTCAATGTAATCCTCTGCTCCGGGAACACCTGCCTGCTGTGCAATAGCGGAAACAGTGACCGGATTGTCACCAGAAATAATTTTGACTGCAACGCCCTCCCGGCGAAAGTAGTCCATGGCAGCAGAAGCGTTTTTCCGAATGGGATCTACAATCGTAATTGCCGCTAACAGCTGTATTTCCGGCAGCGGATGTTCTTTGTCAATGGATTTCTTTGTCATACCAGCAAGTAGAATCCGTTTTCCCGACTGCATGTGTGCTTGGATGGTTTCTGGCAGCTTGGTTGTGCAGAGTCGTTCTGGTGCACCAATCACAAATGTTTCGGCATTTTCCAATGCCATCGCACTCCATTTCCGGTCAGAGGAAAATGGAATCTGCTGAACGGGCTGATAGGCATCAGAAGGGGAGAAATACTGATTTAATGCTTGGAATGTTGCGTTATTATCAGAGGTATGTTTGAGAAAGCTGCCGATCAGAGGAGAAAATGTTTCTTCGGAGACATGTGGGAAGAGAATGACCTCCTCCACCTTCATATTACCTTCTGTCAGGGTTCCTGTTTTATCCAGACACAGTACATCAACATGTGCCAGGTTTTCCAGGGCGTATAGATCCTGTACCAGCACATTTTTCTTGGAGAGCGAGACAATACCGGCAGCCAGTCCAATGCTGATTAGCAAGTACAGACCTTTTGGCAACATACCGAGCAAACCAGCAGAAGTCGTCACAACAGCACTGTACAGGTCGTTATCTTGCAATAGCAGAGCTTCTATAAACAGCAGAATACCGAGTGGAATAATCAGAAAACCGGTACATTTTGTAACCTTTCGCATAGAAAGTACCAGTTCGGAATGAACACTTTTAGATTTTTTTGCCTCTTTTGCAATTTGAGAAGCGTAGTTGTCACTGCCAACATGGATGACTTTTGCACGACATTTGCCGCTGATGATGGAACTGCCGGAGAGTAGGGAATCTCCCGCTTTTTTACACACAGCATCGGACTCTCCTGTTAAAAGCGATTCATTGACCTCTACGGTACCTTCTTGAATGACAGAGTCTGAACAGATTTGCTTACCGCTTTCCAGCAGCAAAATATCATCCAGACAAACTTCTGCAATATCTACTTGCATGATTGTGCCGTTTCGTTCAATATCTGCCTTTGGCATGGAGAGTAGGGAAAGTTTTTCTACCAATCGTTTTGCTTTGAGTTCTTGTACAATACCAATCGTAGTGTTCAGTGCGATGATCAGAATGAAGAACATGTTTGACCATGCATGGACACAAGCCAATGCAATTGCAATCAGAAGATTCAGAAGATTAAAAAGGGTGCAAATATTCTCCTTTAAAATCTGCCCTGTCGTCTTGGTAATTTTCTCTTGTTTGTTCATTGCAGTACGGTTCCTTTCTCATTTGTCTCATGGAAAAAGCGTCTTTTCTTTGCAGAATAGCGTACAGAATAGAATAAAAAATTGCTGGTTTCCCATACAAATTCTGAGATAAATTTTAACATAAAGAGTGTGTATTGTCAATACTTTTTCTTATCTTTCAAAACAAGCGGCCGTATCATTATCAGAAATGGTACAGCCGCTTGTTTCTTTTTTGTAGCAGCACACAAAAGATGGTGCTATCAGTTTTTCTTTTCGGATAATTTTTTTAATGCCTGCATGCCTGCAATTACAGCACCGCCAATCAGGAAAAATACGATGTTAAATGTGTGGAATGACAAATGTGGTTGTGGGGTATCCAGTGTGGTTGGCCCCATAACAATTGCATACAGAGAACCAAGCATCAGTCCAATAATCAGGTAGACAGTTGCAGCTCTATGCTTGTCCAATGCATTCCGAATGATTTTGATAATAGAAACGATACCAGTTAAAACACCAAGACCGAACACAAAGACAATTGGCAGGGCGTGAAACTGCAAATGCAGGATATCTTTAATAGCTGTAATAATTGGCAAATAAATACCGAAAATCAATAGCATGGTAGAACCGGAAATTCCCGGCAGTACCATTGCACAGATGGCAATCGCACCGCAGACAAAAACATAGATATAGGTTCCCACATTGGGATGTCCCAAGTCGATGTCAATACTACCGCCAACGGAGGTGAGATAGGTGATTACAGAAACCAATAC
>DYCW01000353.1:0-8181 GCA_019417865.1 Ruminococcus sp.
TCTGTATACTCCTCTTCTTTTTTTTGGCACTCTGGACACACACCAATAAAGAGAATCTGATGAGATTCCATGCGAAATCCCTTTGTATCCGCAATCTGATCATAAAGCTCTGCCTGATATGGCATATCCACATCAAAAACCTGATTGCAAACCCGACATTTCACATGATAGTGGGGTACAACATGAAAATCAAATCGATCCGCTCCATCTGGAATCGGAATCCGCAGACTTTCCCCCTGTTCAGAAAGCAACTTGAGATTCCGGTAGACGGTCGCTTTGCTAATCAATGGATTTTCTGCTGCAATGGCAAGATAAATCTCTTCCGCTGTAGGATGATTCCGCATACGCCGTACAGTTTCCAATACCAGTCTGCGTTGCAACGTATTTCTGTTCTTCATGAAACTGTCTCCTTAATCAAGAATCGTTCTTAATTAAGATTTTAACCGAAAAATCAAAACTTGTCAAGTAGTTTCCTCAAAATTTTCAAAGAAAATGAGAAAATTGGCTTACTTTTTCTCTGCTTCGGCATCACAGAATGTAACATCCTCTCCCTGCAAAATCCGGTTAGACGTACGCATTGCACACATCTTGCCGCACATGGAGCAGGTATGCCGTTCCTGAGGGGGGCGGCTTTCAAAATAATTCCGTGCCTTCTGCGGATCCAAGGCACAGGCAAACATCCCCTCCCAGTCGATTTTCTGTCTGGCAGCACTCATGCGGTTGTCTTGTTCTCTTGCATACGGAATCCCATTGGCGATATCTGCGGCATGGGCTGCAATCTTAGAGGCAACAATCCCTTCTCGTACATCCTGTAAATCCGGAAGACGGAGATGTTCTGCCGGTGTAACATAACAAAGAAAGTTTGCACCATTTGCCGCTGCAATTGCACCGCCAATGGCAGACGTAATATGGTCATAGCCCGGTGCAATATCCGTTACCAAAGGTCCTAACACATAGAACGGTGCACCATGACACAGCCGCTTTTGCAATGTCATGTTGGCAGCAATTTCGTTCATTGCCATATGCCCCGGTCCTTCTACCATAACCTGCACATCTTTCTCCCAAGCACGTTTGGTCAGGTTGCCCAGTTCAATCAACTCGCTGATTTGTCCGGCATCCGTACTATCTGCAATCGAACCCGGACGCAGGGCATCGCCAAGACTAATGGTAACATCATATGCTCTTAGGATTTCCAGAACCTCATCATAATATTCATAAAACGGATTTTCATGTCCTGTCATTTCCATCCATGCAAAAATCAAGGAGCCGCCTCGGGAAACAATATTGGTCAGCCGTTTTTGCCGTTTCAACGCTTCGACTGCACGGCGGTTGATACCGGCATGAATCGTCTGAAAGTCCACCCCTTCTTTCGCATGGGCTTCGATCACACGCAAAAAATCCTTTGCTGTGATTTCCTTCAAATCTTTTTCCAAATAGCCAATGGCATCATACATGGGCACTGTACCAATCATAGCCGGTGATTTTTCAATCAACTGTTTTCGGAATGTGCTGGTCTTGCCGTAGTTGGACAAATCCATAATTGCCTCACAACCAAATGCAATTGCGAGATCGACCTTTTTCATCTCATCTGTATAATCATGACAGTCACCAGATACCCCCAGATTGACATTAATTTTCGTTCGCAAACCTGTGCCGATACCTTCGGCAGAAAGCGATGTATGGTGAATATTCGCTGGAATACAAATGGTACCTTCTGCAACACGCTGCCGCAGCCACTCCACATCCACATGTTCTTTCTCTGCCACCGTTTGCATTTGCGGTGTAATCATCTGTTTTCTCGCAGCTTCCATTTGTGTATGATAGGATTGCATCATAAAACCTCCGTTTATATATTTTTATTCTTACATTTCGGGGAACTTTGCTTCATAGTATCCAAGCTTATGGAATTGATACCATTCTAAAATTTTCTTTTCTGGTATCGTATGTAACGCCAGCATGACTTCTCTTGCAAATTCCAATGCAGCGGTTCCGTTCGCTGTAATGATATTCTGATCACGCACCGCCTGCTGTAAAACATAATTGTTTTCTCCCGTATAATTACTTCCTGCCCACTGCTGCAAATCATGCAGATCATTACTCGTATGCTTTACGGTATTGAGAACCCCCAATGTGCCTAAAAAAGCAGAAGCATCACAAATTGCACCGACTATTTTTTGATTTGCAACCGCATCCTGTACCAAAGGAGCGACTGCTTTCGCTGTATCCCTTCGCCAAGACATACCACCAACTAAAATCAAAGCAGTATAAGCAGCAGGAATCGATTGTAAATCATAATCGGGAAGTATATGAAATCCACCAATTGATTGCACACATTCTGTTGTAAGAGAAACTGTTTTGATACAAAATTGCTCTTCTCCCAGCATATGCAAGGCAGAGGACAAATAGGCTGCCTCCCAATCGGCATACTGCTCTAACACAACAAATAATATCATCTTTTTCATTCTATGTTTTCCTTTCCAACGTTATGGCAAAGTGGACCGTTTCCATGCCCAAGCTGCAAACCAGCCCGAATACAGCTCGCCACATATATTTTTGCCTGCCGGACACTTTCCTCTAAGGTACAGCCAACAGCTAACTTTGCAGCAATGGCGGAAGATAAGGTACACCCTGTTCCATGGGTATTTTTCGTCTGAAGTCGTTCTCCACGGAATAGATGGATCTGTTCCCCGTCATACAGCACATCCATTGCATCTGTGGTCAGATGACCACCTTTTATGAGAACTGCTGTATGATATTGCTTTGCCAGTTGCTTTGCAGCCTGTTCCATCTCCGAAACATTCTGCACCGGTCTCTCTAAAAGAAATGCTGCCTCTGCAAGATTTGGCGTGATCAGCGTTGCCAGCGGGAACAACTGTTCCTGCATCGCTGCTATTGTTTCCTGCTGTGTGAGTGTTGCTCCGGTTGTTGCAACCATAACTGGATCGACTACTATATTAGAAAGAGCATACTGCGAAAGGATGCTGCAGATAATCCGTACCTGTTCTGCACAGGCAATCATACCGGTTTTCACTGCCTTTGGTACAATATCCTCGCAAACAGAACACAACTGTTGATGCAGGAAATCTGCTGGCACTGGAAAAATACCCTGCACCCCTGTGGTATTTTGTGCAGTTAGGGCTGTAATGGCACTCATCCCATACACTTGCAATACCGTCATCGTCTTCAAATCTGCCTGAATTCCAGCACCACCGCTGCTGTCGCTGCCAGCAATCGTTAAAACAGGAACTCGTTCTATCATGCTACCGTACCTCCACAGACAATATCTGCAAGCATTCGTATCTGTTTTGCCGCCGCTGTTATATCTGCTTGTGCAAAAATAGCAGAAATGACAGCAATTCCCTGCCCGCCGAAACCGGCTAACTGCAAAGCATTTTCTGCGGTAATTCCACCAATCGCAACAACAGGAATCGTAACCGCACGGCAAATCGCTTGCAGAGTTTCCAATGATAGTGCTGTTGCATCCTGCTTTGTCACAGATCCGAATACGGCACCCGTGCCAATATAATCTGCACCATCCAGCTGTGCTTGTACCGCTTCCTGTACATTATGTGCACTCGTACCGATCCATTTTTCCTTTCCCAATATGGCTCTTGCCTGTGCAATGCTAGCATCCATCTGTCCAACATGTACACCATCTGCACCACTGTCTTTTGCTGCCTGTATATCATCATTTATAATACACGGTACATCATAGGTATGACAGAGCGACACAATTGGGATTGCCAGTTTTGTCAATTCTGCCGTGCTGCAATGCTTTTCTCGAATTTGCAGCATTGTCACACCGCCTTGCAGAGCTGCTTCCACGCAATCATATAGCGTTCTGCCGTGCAGCCAGCGGGAATCCGTAATAGCGTAAAGCCGCATTTGAGATGGCGTGATCTGCATGGTTTTCTGCACTCCTTTCCATTGTTTCTTCTATTTTTCCCCAATCATCTTTTGTATAAAAAAACAGCATACCGCAAAAAGCAGGTATGCTGTATCTTCCATTTCCATGGCATTTTCTGCATTCCCTACGTTGGCATAATCCAAATCAGGTCACCGGTCGGCATGTCTGCACACCCTCTCAGCGGCGTACAGCCGCTCCCGTTATGCGAAAAATATCGTTTTTATGCGGAAGCCGCAGCCTGTTTTCTCCGAAATACCTTCCGAAAGACACTCCGAAGAGAGGGGGCAACGTATTCCAACGCTGCACAGTATTTATCCACTATGACAATTACATAGCTTTCTTTATAGTGCGGCATATGCCTGGTTGCAGGCCACATGTGTTTTTCAATAATATCCTGTTCCACATCATTTACAGCAAATTGTTCCATTGCATTCTGCAAGGCAACCTGTGGATGATGTGCACTGTGGGATTCGTTGGTTTCGGCACGGTCATAGTCTTCTGTTTCATAGAAATACAAATCATGCAGCAAACCGGCACGGGCAGCAGAAACTGCATCCCAGCGGAAAAACTTGCAAATCAAATAATTGTAATAAGAAACATTCACACTATGCTGAAATCGTGTTGTTTTGATATGATGGCGGTATTGCTTTAGAGACTGTACAGACTCGTTTTCCAACAGGTCGGCAACCAGCTCATAATATGTCTGCTGCTTCAGATCCTTTCTGGAACCGATGGCTCTCAGCATGACGACACCTTCCTTTCATCTTTCTTCAGTGTAGCAGATTCCACAGCGTTTGTCAAGTCTTTTCTGCAAAAAGCAGCAAATGTAACATTTGTCATTTTCGTAGGCTTGCAAAATCCGTCAACTTGTGCTATGATAATGCCATACTTGTTCTCAGAAAGGTCGAATGTTTTATGCAGTATGCTTCCCGTACAAAAGGAATTTGTTTTCTGATTTTCTCTGCCTTTAGTTTTGCATGGATGAATGCATTTGTGCGGCTTGCAGGGGATTTACCATTTATTCAAAAAAGTTTTTTCCGCAATTTCATTGCACTACTGGTTGCACTGGTGATGCTTCTAAAAGAACGTCAGCCCCTCCGATGTGACAAAAAAAGTGGTGGTGCACTGCTGCTACGTGCCATAATGGGCACAGTTGGTATCTTCTGCAACTTCTATGCCATTGATCGGCTTCCCATCTCAGACGCTTCTATGCTCAATAAAATGTCTCCATTTTTCTCTGTTTTATTCGCATGGCTGCTGCTAAAAGAACGAATCAGCTGGAAACAAGCTGGCATCATATTAGGAGCATTTCTTGGAAGTCTACTCATTATCAAACCAACCTTCTCCAATGTCTCCCTGTTCGCCTCCTGTATTGGATTGCTCGGTGGATTTGGTGCAGGATTCGCCTATACTATGGTTCGCTATCTTGGCACACGGCATATTCCAAAATCATGGATTATTTTTCTCTTTTCTGCATTCTCCTGCTTGGTGGCATTGCCATGGCTGCTATTCCACTATAAACCAATGACCTGGGGACAATTTTTTGCATTGATTGGGGCTGGTCTTGCCGCAGCTGGCGGACAATTCGGCGTTACAAATGCCTATTTCTATGCTGCACCAAAAGATATTTCGGTTTACGACTATACGCAAATTATTTTTGCAGCATTGCTCGGATTTTTTCTGTTTCAGCAAATACCAGACGGTTACAGTATTCTCGGTTATGTTATCATTATTAGCATGGCAGTGTTGATGTTTCTATATCATAAGTGGGAGGAAAAGCATATATAAAGCAAAAGGCTGCTGCAATCTTGCAACAGCCTTTTCCTAACATGGTTTTAGTCAATATCCGTTACTGGATCTTCCAACTTTGTTCCGCACTTGCCACAGAACGCAAACTGATACTTTTCATCAAACTGCATGCCGCATCCTGGACAAACCCGCTTGCCCTTCATTTGATGCAGTTCACTCTTCATGCTTTCGATTCTACGCTTTCTGTCATCAATATCTGCACAGAGTTCTTTCAGCTTTGCAAGTTCCTTTTCCTGGCTCTGATAATACAATTCGCCAATTTCCTGCATAACTTCTTGAATTCGCTCCCGCTCATATACAATCTTCTTTCGCAGATTGCTGACTTCAGAAGCATTCTTCGACATACCGGATACACTGCGGCTTGCCCGTTCAAAAATATTTGCCATTGCCATCGACCCCTGTCTTTCATAATTTCAAATTTTCCCACATACAGTGTATTTACCTATGTGGAATGCCATAAAGTATATATCAATTATACAACTTTCCCCGCCTTTTGTCAAGCAATTTTTAGACATATTTGCGACTGTTTTCCAAAAAAAAGGACGTACAGGCATCCTGTACGTCCCTTTTTGCATTTTTATTTTTGAAACAAAAGCAAGTAATGTTTATGCTATTATTCCATAGACGGCAGCTCTGAAATCAGCAGGATTACATAGTCAATCAATGCACCGCCATCCTTTTCATCTACGGTCGTTGTACCGTCAGCCTGATTGCAGTTTGCATTCCGATATGCCTGACCTTCCAGTACGATCTGACCAGCCAAGTGCTTATTCAGGCAAATTGCATCCAACAGGTCAACCTTACCATCCAAGTTGGTATCACCAAGCAGATCATTCGGGTTTGTAGAAACTGTTGTGCCTGTGCCACTTGTTGTAGTACCAGTACCACTTGTAGTAGTTGTACCCGTGCTGCTTGTAGTGGTAACAACAGTAGTAGTTGTGTCACTTGCTGTTACAGTTACTGTAACGGTAGCAGTCTTGCCATCCGGAGAAGTAACAGTAATGGTAGTAGAACCTTCAGCCACACCCGTTACAGTGCCATCCGGAGAAACGGTTGCAATACTAGAATCCTTGGACTCGAATGTGCAGCCATCTACGTTCGGCTTCAGGGTTTCGGTTTCGCCAACCTTAACAGTTACATCAGACGGTGTAACAACCAGTTCTTCGCTATCATCCGGTGTCAGATCTGGATAAACTTCAGACATGGTACCCAGAGCCATCAGGATATCGCCAGCATGCCAGAATCTGTGGAGTGTGAAGTAGTAGTTATCTGTGTTGCCGTCCTTCTCATAATAAGACAGGGCTTCCTGATACATCGGGTCACTCTTGTAGTTGGAACGAATGTCAACAAATGCGACGCCAGCCTTGACATCATCACCGTTCGGCATCTTACCGGTATATCTGCTTGCAGGCAGAGCCTTATCCTCACCATTCTTGATAGTACCATCCGGCAGAACCAACTTAGTCTCCCACAATCTAACCAGATTGGTGTTGTGGTCAGAAACGCCCAGACCGATATCATCACGGAACGCATTCCACTCTCTGTCGAGGAGTTCCTTTGCCAGATACAAGGACTGCTGTGCACGAGCAGTCATATCTGTACTGCTGGTACCTCTTGCAGACTTATAGGAAGCTTCACCAGCAGACAGATCATTTGCAGTTACACCTCTTGCAGCTGCATAATAAATCAGCGTATTTGCCAGAGAAGATACGCATCCGAGGTCGCCATCACCGTAGCCAACGATGGTAGCCTTCAAACCAGTATTTTCCTGATAAGAACCATTCCAATTGTTCGGCTGACCTTCCCAGATCAAGCTGGACGGAATAGAGAAGCTTGTACCGTCATCTTCCACGCTGCTCAATACCGGCAAAGTGAAAGTAGATTCCTGTGTATCATATGGCTCATACTTTGCAGTAAGGGTTGTCGTTTCCTTTGCCTTACCCAAAATAGTGTTATCCAGGAACCAACCAGTCCACTTGTCCAGAATGGTTTCCAGACACTGTTCCAAATTCTTGCCACCAATATTGACATTGCTCTTGTCGCCTTCTGTTTTAACAACATAGTACAGTTCTGCCAGACGCTGAACAGCCCATACCTGGTTACCAATCCAGTGGTTAGAACCTGGGTCAGCATAAACCGGGTGTTCCAGATAATACATATCATGGAATGTAGATACACCAGCAGCCTTTGCCTTTTCACTTTCATAACGACCGTTCCAGGAGTTTGTACAACCACCAGCAATGACACCATCATCAGACAGCAGCCACAAATAGAGTTCAATCTGTCTCTGGAGGGAAGTCGTATACTCCTGTGTTGCATTCGTAGACTTCATCGCTGCATTCAAATCATTATCATACAGCAAAGCGTATGCAGCCAGCGGGTTCTGATAGAATTCGTGCACATGAGAGGCACCAATCTGCCATGCCCAATCCTGTCCGATGCCGCCGCCCCAAGAAGTATACCAG
>DYCW01000353.1:8191-14407 GCA_019417865.1 Ruminococcus sp.
TCATCAAATAGTGCTGACCATTATCAGTGCCGCCATTTGCCCACTTGTCTGTAGCACCAATCTGCTTGTAGTACTTATCGAACATGTTGTTTCTCAGTTCGTCACCCATCTTACCAGCGAGTACACTCAGCTTCTGGCTGCCGCCCCACTTGGAGTTCACGCTCTGATCGCCGACACCCCATCTGTTTGCAGCATAGACAGCCTGAATTGCACGGTCTTCTGCGTCCGGTGCATTTGTGTAGGAGTACTGCTCTGACGGATTAGTCTCAGTATTAAAGAAGCCCTTCATACCGCCGCTGCCGTTCAGACCATAGCCCTTATTGTGCAGGTCTACGCAGGCATGCGGGATGGTCTCCCAACAAGATTCCTGTTCACCACGCTGGAAGGTGTTGATCAGAACAAAGGAACCGCTGACATTGGTTTGCTTGCCCTGGCTGCCGTTTGCAGCACCGTAACCATACCAGTCATCTACGTCTGCCAACCAGTGCATCAGATACAGACCCTTATCCGTGCCGTATGCACTGCAGAAATTCTGGTGAATCGGGTTGGTAGCAGTATTGCCCTGTGCCATATCAGTCGGATACAGTTCAATCTGTTCCCACTCATCAGAATAGGTTGCACTCAAGTTACTGCCCTTGGCCATAAAGTTGTCCTGGGTATCCGGAATCATGGTAGCTTCCATTGTGAGCCATGCCTTAGCGGTATCACCAACGGATTCTGTAGCAGCATCCTTTGTGCCCTTTACAGTGATTTCTCCACTGTTTGCCTTATTTACAATGTTATCACGCATTGCAGCTACCCATACCAAATAGGACATTGCTTCTGATGTGGTTTCATGCCCGTAGTCTGGAGCTTCAATACAGAGTGTTTCAACAGAGTGATACGGAACGCCCAGACCGCCGCTCACGGTAGAAGTGCTGGACATATAGCCGTTCTGTACACCATTTGTAATCACATCGTCGTACAAAGACATGAACCGTGCTGCATAGGTCTTATCGCCATATGCTTCTTCCTTTGTTCTGGTGCCAGCTGCTGAAGCAGCGGTCGGAACAATGGCACTGCATGTCATTGCAGCAGCGAGGATTGCTGCCAGAACAGTTTTGTTCTTCTTAAACTGCATGGAAAAATTTCCCCTTTCAAGAAATAGAATAATAGAGTAAAAATGGTCTATGTAGCCGCCAGTGCGTGTTTCCGGAACACCATCCTTTCGTAGGTACGGTTACCAGTGTGTCCGCTCTGCCAAGCAGAAAGAACTGCACGCTGACAGTACTGCTGTGCATTCATATCTTTTCACAAAATCCACACACAATGCGTCCACTTTTATATTCAAATTATACCCCAAGCCCCTGCAAATGTCAACCCTTCTTCCAAAAGAATCATTTTTTTCGGCATTTTATACAGAATCAATTTCTTCGATTTGTGCAACCTGCCTACATTTCACACCTGTTTTTGCAGGTTTTTTAGATTTCGCCATTTTTTCACCGTTTCCGTCTATCTTTCACAAAATGCCCATATCCGTATGGTAAGCTAACAGGGATGAGAATTTTCCAAAATCCGCACGATTTTCACAGCAACTTTTTCATGGAATTTATCTGTTTTTCCTGTATTTAATATAATGGTTACGATGTATCCATGACATGTTAAAAAAATTTTGCGATAATAAAAAGGCATGCTTTTCGGTGTATCTATGAAAAAGCAGAAAGGAGATTTTTATGGTTGAAATTAAAAACCTGACCAAATACTATGGACAAAAAGCTGCTGTAAAAAATATCAGCTTCACCATAGAAGACCACGAAATCCTTGGTTTCCTCGGTCCGAACGGTGCCGGCAAATCCACCACACTAAATATCATCTGCGGTGTGATTCCGTCCAGCTCTGGCACAGTCACCATCAATGGCTTTGACATTGCCAAAGACCCGATTCGAGCAAAACGCTGTATCGGCTTCCTGCCAGAAATTCCGCCGGTTTATCCCGAAATGAAGGTAAAGGAATATCTGACGTTTGTAGCTGGCTTAAAGGGCGTTCCGGCAGTAAAACGCAAAGCACAGGCAGCCAAGGCAATGGATCGGCTGCGGATTACCGATGTGGCAAACCGCCTGATCCGAAACCTTTCAAAGGGGTACCGGCAGCGTGTTGGCTTTGCACAGGCTCTGCTAGGCGATCCAGACATTCTGATTCTGGACGAGCCAACTGTTGGTCTCGACCCGGAGCAGTTAATTGAAGTGCGTAATTTGATTCTGGAGCTGAAGCAGGATCATACTGTAATTCTCAGTTCTCATATTCTGAGCGAAATCAGTGCAGTCTGTGACCGTGTGGTCATCATCAGCAAGGGAGAAATCCGTGCTGTGGATACCATTGATCATCTGGAAGAGCGTGCGGACACCAATCCAATCCTACATTTAAAGGTAAAGGGCAGTTCGCAGGAAGTGGCTGCTGCCATGCGGCAGGTGGACGGCGTGGTCAACGTCTCTAATATTTCCCGTTTCAAAACCGGTATCTATACTTATGATGTGGAACTCACTGGCAGTGACATCCGCAATCCGCTGCTTGCCGCTCTGTTGGTAAAGAAGTTTGATGTACTGGAAGTACAGGAACAGAAGAAAAATCTGGAACAGGTATTCGTCAAGCTGGTCAACCAATCCGGCGAATCGCAGCGTGCTTCTCTACAGGAGCTTATGGACGAGCTGGCAGCGGAAGAGACATCGGAACCGCAGACAAATGCAGATGCGGAAGACGATGCAACGAATACGGATTGATAAGGAGGATCACCCCATATGTTTTCACTATATAAGAAGGAACTGCAAAGCTACTTCCTTTCTCCGGCAGCGTATGCCGTGCTAGCTTTTTTTACACTGACCTTTTCCTTGACCATGATCATGGACATTTCCACCGCCACACAATTGTATGAATTTTCCTTTCCCTCTCTGTTTTATGTTAACCTGTTTTATCTTGCCATTCTTTTTCCGGTTCTCACGATGCGAAGCTTTGCAGAGGAACGGAAAAACGGGACAGAAATTCTGCTGCTGTCCAGCCCGATCAGCGTCACCAAAATTGTGATCGCAAAGTTTCTGGCAACTGCTACTGTCTTTTTGATCATGCTGGTAATATCATTATATTACCCCATTATCACCGCTTTAAACGGACATGTCATTCTTGCCAATTTGATTTGTACTTATATTGGTTTCTATCTGTTTGGTCTGGTTTGCATTGCATTGGGCATTCTGATTTCTTCTTTTACAGAATCCATCATTCTCTCAATTGTCATGAGTGAAGCAGCCATGATTCTGTTGCTGCTGGTCGATAATATTGCAAGCTACACCTTCTTTACCAATATTCCTATCTTGTCTGACTTGCTGCACTGGCTCTCCAATCAGCAGAAGTTTATCACATTTTCCAACGGATATATGCAGATTTCTGATCTGTTTGCCTATCTGACAGAAATTGCAGTATTCTTAATTCTCACTGTCATTTCTGTAGAAAAAAGACGCTGGAGCCGGAGGTAATCAACCATGGAAGAAAAAAAGTTTCATAATTTTAAAAATAAAAAGTTTTCCAGCCTGGCTTGGATTATGGCAATTCTGGTCATTGCTGTTGCAGTCATCCTCAATATGATTGTGTCCCAATTGGATCTTGGCTGGGATATTTCTCCGAATAAACAATACAGCCTTGGCGAAACGACGACTTCTTATCTGGAGGAACTCGACCAGAACGGCACAAAAGTTGATTTCTATCTGCTTGCCAAAATGGATGATATCAAAGCCAGTACAGATTCGCTTTCACTGTATCGTGCCTTAAAAGAATATGATTCACACGATTGCATCAATCTCATTGATATCGACCCAAACACAGATGAAGAAACCATGCAAAAAATCAATCCGGATAATGCGTTGACATTAAGCACAGGAGATATGGTATTGATTTGCGGTGATGTCAAAAAGAGAATCCCGGGCAATACAATGTACAATACCACCAAAAATGAGGACGGTACAGTGGTTGCACAAACATTTAATGGTGAAAACATTCTTACTGGTGCAATCAAATCAGTTGTGGACAAATTTACACCAACTGTATACTTTCTGACCGGACACGGCGAAAAATCTTTGGATGACAACTACACACAGTTCAAAAAGAACCTTGAAAACTATAACTATCTGGCAGACTCACTGCTGCTTTCTACCGTGGATGCTGTTCCGGAAGATGCGGCAATGATTATTGTTGCTGCACCAACTTCTGATATTTCGGACGCAGACAAGGAAAAACTGGATGCCTATCTGGATAACGGCGGCAATCTTTCTCTGCTGATGTCACCAAATGCAGGAAAATTCAACTATACTAATCTTGACTTGATTATGGAAGACTTCTGCATTATCATGGACTATGACCGTGTTGTGGAAACAGATGCTTCTATGCATGTCTCCGGCGATGACAGCACCATTCAATGTAATCTAGTAGCGTTGGACGATGACAGC
Organism: Ruminococcus sp.; assembly: GCA_019417865.1. Classification (GTDB taxonomy): domain Bacteria; phylum Bacillota; class Clostridia; order Oscillospirales; family Ruminococcaceae; genus Ruminococcus_C. Next base: position 12,661 of record DYCW01000353.1, read on the forward strand.
GAAGCTGCCGATTTAACGTCTTCGTTGATGAATGAAGGGCTGATTCCATATATGTCAGAATCCAGAAGCTTCTATTTTAGCAATAATAGTAACTACAGCAAAATGACCACAGCTTCTCTGCTCAATACCAATACAACCGCAGTTGGTGAACCTTATGGCGGCGAATATGACACCAAGAAAATTACAGACAGCGAGTTAATGTTGGCTGGATATTCACAGGACAATTCCCGCAATGCAGCAAAACTGGCTGTATTCGGCAATGCCGACTTCTTAGATGATACCTATCTGCAAGACAGCCGCTATCTGGTTGCCGTTTACCTATATTTGAGCAGCGTCAGCTGGATGTATGATACGGATATTGATATGGGAATTGAAGGGAAGTCCACTGTCTATGATGAAATTGCACTGACAAATTCCAGCACCGTTAGCAGTATTATGGTACTGTTTGCCGCATTGCCAATTATAATTATCATTATTGGTGTCGGTGTTTGGGTAAAACGGCGAAATAGTTAAGTAAACGGAGGGAACGTCGATGAAAAGACAGGTTATTATCATTCTCTCACTGGTACTGCTAGTCGGTATAACATTGGGTGCCTATTTCTTTGTCCGGAACAGCAATGAGAAAAAACAACAGGAGGCAGCAGAAGAAGCCGCCGCATTGCAATTGGTACAGTTCAACTCCAACGATATTAACAAAATTGAACTGCAAACGCCAGATGGCACATTTTCAGCTGTATTGAATGAAAATGGTGTATGGGAACTGGAACAGGAGACCGATTTCAAAATCAATATTTATTTTCTAAATTCAGTTGCTAGTTCTCTCTGCAACCTGACCGCTTCAGAAAACATTGGTTTGGCTACGGAAGATATCAAAAAGCAATATGAACTCGATCATCCATATGTTGTTACCCTTTCAACCGACAGCGACTCTCGTACTTTATATACCGGCAAGCTAACAGCAACAAGCGAATACTATTATGTTATGACAGATGTATCTGATGATGTCTTTCTGGTAAAATCAGATTATGGAGATTATCTCCGTCCAAACCGCAATTCTCTGAAAAACATTTATGTACAGACCAATCAGTCCTCTCCCATTGACCGTATCACTCTGACATATGACAACGAAGTGGTCTATGATTTGCAGAAAAAAGAAGATAATACTTGGGAAATGCTGGAACCCATGAAAACTGATTTTGTGAACTTGGTCAATATCAGTAATCTGCAAACAGATATTATGCAGCTGATCATTGATAAGTTTGGAGACGAGAATGTCACAGAATCACAGTATGCAGAATACGGCTTTGATGATCCAGCATATACGTTCTATTTTTCACAGGAAGATGGAACAGAAACTACAATTTATGCACTGGATTATGATACAGATTCTACAGACTTTGTAGAATGTCTGCAAAAAGAAACCGGACAAATTTTCTACTGTGCAGCCAACTATATCGGATTATTGCAGTCAACTGCATCAGATTTTTTGAGCAGCAATATCTATAATGTCGCCATTACAGAAGTTTCTGCCGTTGATGTGCAGATGGAAGGCGAAGAACTGAGCATGAAAATTGACCAGGAAAATGAGCAGTATACTGTCAATGACATAGATGTAGATGCACTTGGTTCGGATGCTGTTTCGGCACTGACGCTCTTCTACCAAAGCATCTCAAATATGACCGCAGACACATTCTATTTGACAGAGACGATCCCTGACAGCGAACCGGAGGTTTCTATTACCTATACC
>DYCW01000354.1 GCA_019417865.1 Ruminococcus sp.
GTGCGAGGGGAAAGCGATTTTGACATGGAAAGATAGAGAATATAATCATTTAAAAAATCTGGACACGCTGTACGGTCAATTGGCATAAAATAGCACTCTCCTTTCAATTGCCGTTTCCAATTGCACCAAATTTGTATTTGGTGCAATTGGAACAAACCACTTCTCCAGTGATTTTTGCGTTTTATTTTTCAATTTTTTTCATCTTTTCAATTATTTTTTCAGCACAACGTATTCCATCTACTGCAGCAGACGTAATTCCACCAGCATAACCCGCACCTTCGCCACATGGATAAAGTCCGCTTACTGTGACTGATTCACATTGTACATTACGTAGGATTCTAACTGGAGATGAGCTTCGAGTTTCTACACCTGTCAAAATAGCTTCTGCATCATCAAAACCATCAATTTTTTTCCCCATTTCTAAAATGCCATCTTTCAATGTTTGCACCATAAAGTTTGGCAAATACGCTCTTGGATGTGCGAATTTCACATCCGGCTGATATGTTGGCTTTACTTTTCCAAATGTACTTGATACCTTATTTTCTAAAAAATCTCCAACACAACAAACTGGTGCTGCATATGTACTGCCACCGCATAAAAATGCTTTCTTTTCCAATTTTTCCTGCAACCACATACCGGCAAGCGGATGTGGATTTGCAATTATTTTTGGAGAAATTCCAACCAATAAGGCACTATTTGCATTTTTTTCATTTCTGGCATGATTACTCATTCCATTGACGACAACATGTCCTTCTTCAGAAGCAGCTGCCACTACCCTGCCACCAGGACACATGCAAAATGTGTACAAGTCATAGCCAGATGGTAAATGAACAGCTAATTTATAATCTGCTGCTCCAATCTGATCTGCAAATTTACCATACATACTACGATTGATCTCTTGCTGCAAATGCTCAATCCGAACACCCATTGCGAAATTCTTTTGCTGCAATGCAACACCTTTATCATAAAAAAGTTGGAATGTATCTCTTGCACTATGACCAACTGCCATAATACACTGATTGGTTGGCTGGCGATATACTTTTCCATCCTTCTCATATGAAATCGATATCAGATTATTTCTTTCATCCATCTCATATGTTGTAAATCGAGCCGAAAACAGCACTTCTCCACCGGATTCTTGAATCATATGACGGATATTTTTTACGACATGTTCCAGATAATCTGTACCAATATGCGGCTTTGCAAGATATAAAATTTCAGATGGTGCACCGCATTCCACAAATGTTTCTAATACGAAACGAATCCGATTATCCTTAATTCCAGTGGTTAGTTTACCGTCTGAAAAAGTGCCTGCTCCACCTTCTCCAAATTGAATATTCGAATCTGTGTGTAAATTTCGATTCTTCCAGAAATCTGCTACATCTTTTTTTCGATCCTCAATGCATTTCCCACGTTCCAATACAAGCGGCTGTAAGCCTGCTTTTGCCAGCAATAATGCTGCAAACATACCAGCTGGTCCAAATCCGACAACAATCGGACGATATGTCGGCTGTTTAGAAATTGTTGGAATGTGATAGAGATAAGGTTCATAAGTAGCAATTCCATCTTTTGCATGAAGTCGCTGTAAAATGCTTTTTTCTTTCGGATGAGAAACCAATACAGAAAGATTATATTGAATACGCTCTTTTTTTCTGGCATCAATTGATTTTCGATAGTAACTCCATGTAATGCCATCTATGCTTTTAAGATGGAGTTTTTTTACAATTGCTGCTGTTACCATTTCTTCTTTATAGCCCACTGGCAATTTTATATCATTGATTTTTATCATTGTTTTGATTCCACTCTTTTGCCGCATGAGTTCCTGCCCACCATCCGGATGCCCATGCCCAGTTTAAATTATAACCACCGCAGTCACCATGTAAGTCCAAAGCTTCTCCTGTAAAGTAAAGTCCCTTATATTTTACAGATTCCAATGTAGAATGCACTTCTGCTGCTGCAATTCCACCACATGTGACTTGTGCTGTTCTCCAGTCTCCTTTTCCAATAATCGGAAAATGCCATTCTTTTAAACAATGGGCAATTCTCATCAACTCTGGTGTACTGCAAGAAGAAACCAGCCTTTGATTTTTTGAAAAAATACCACACTGTTTTAAAATTTGCAGGCAAACCTTTTTTTGGAGAATCCCCGTTAGGATTTCTTCTATTGGAAATTCACAACGAAGTGCATATAACTCCCATAAAAGCGACTGCACACGCTCCAAACTCCAATCTGGCAATAAGTCAAGTACTACTTCATAAACAACATGCTTTTCTTCTGGCTTATAATCAGCAGAAAGATTAAAAATACAAATGCCGGATAATGCCTGCTCTGTAAACTGTACCTCTCCCCTCTCTGTTTTCAGTCGCTTTCCATTGCGATAAAGCGTTACTTGCGAAAGCAGTCGAATTCCCTTTAATGCACGTACCCATTCTGGGTTGGTTTTTAAGAAACAAAGTGCTGGTGTACATGCATTACATTGAATATGAAGTGTTTTCAGCATAGAAAAAGCCGATCCATCTGTTCCAAGAGCAGGGGCAGCATAACCACCGCAAGAAAAAACCACCTTTTCTGCAAGATAAGAGTCAACATTCGATTTCAGACGAAACATATTCTTTATAGGCGTAATAGCTACAATTTTACAATTACAAATAACATCTATTTGCAGTGCCTCTAATTGCAACC
>DYCW01000355.1 GCA_019417865.1 Ruminococcus sp.
TCTTACCCTTGATGCCTGCATCAACAATGATGAATATAAGGACTGTCTTAACAAAATGTTCAGCGAAATCAAAGAGAATGGGATTCATAATGTTGCAGTGGATCTCAGAAACAATCATGGCGGTAATTCCTCAGTGGCAAATGAGTTTTTCAAATATATTAATATTGATACCTATAAAACCTGGGCTGGTATTTGGAGATTAGGCATTTTTCAAATAAAAAGTGATACTGCGATACTTGAAAACGAACAGTATACAAATCTTGTATTTGATGGAAATTTGTACATTTTGACATCTGTTTCTACTTTCAGTGCCGCTATGGATTTTGCAATGCTTATAAAAGACAATCATCTTGGCACAATCATTGGAGAGGCATCTGGCAATGATCCAAGCAGCTATGGAGACATTTCTTATTTTACACTTCCACATTCAGGAATCTATATGCAGATATCTACAAAAAAGTGGTATCGAATTGATGAGAGCTTGGAACATCAGTTAATTGAGCCAGATGTTCCATGTGATGCCGAGGAGGCAATCGAATGTCTATATGATGAAATAAAAAAATAGAATCATATAAAGTGCCATTCAAGATGTTAAAAAATAAAAAACAGCCGTCATGTCACTTGACAAGCAATAAAAAATTGTTTATAATAAAACAGGTAAATGAGAAAAACGTTGAAGAGAAGGAGTACCTGTTTTCGGTTTACTGTACAGAGAGAAGATGGTTGGTGAAAATCTTTCAAACCGTACAGGGAAGGTAGTCTCCGAGTTCTGCATGGGAAGCTGGAAACAGTGCGTAGTGTGCAGCGGGTTCTCCCGTTATTGAGAGGCAAATATGTTATATTTGCATGAGTGCAGAGAAGAATTCTCTGAAATCAGGTGGTAACACGGACAGAATTGTTCGCCCTGAGCAGTCATTTTTATGCTGTTCAGGGCGTTTTTGTTTTACCTCAAAAAATGAGAAAAGGAGTTCCAAATATGAAAAAAGAGTTGGCAAAATCTTATCAACCGAAAGAATTTGAAGACCGCATCTATGCAAAATGGATGGAGAAAAATTGCTTTCATGCAGAAGTGGATTCTAAAAAAGAACCATATACCATTGTGATTCCACCGCCGAATATCACAGGTCAGCTGCATATGGGTCATGCACTGGATGAAACATTGCAGGACATTTTAATTCGTTGGAAGAGAATGTCTGGTTATAGTGCACTCTGGTTGCCTGGTACCGATCATGCCTCAATTGCAACCGAGGCGAAGATTGTAGAGGCCATGCGGAAAGAAGGCATCAAGAAGGAAGACATTGGACGGGATGGTTTCTTAAAGCGTGCATGGGACTGGAAAAAGCAGTATGGCGGCAGAATTGTAGAGCAGTTGAAAAAACTCGGTTCCTCTTGTGATTGGGAACGGGAACGGTTCACTATGGATGAGGGCTGTAATCAGGCAGTCAAAGAAGTATTCATTCGTTATTACGAAGAAGGGTTAATTTACCGTGGGGAACGCATTATCAACTGGTGTCCAAAGTGTCTGACTTCCATTTCCGATGCAGAAGTAGAATATGAAGATCAGGCAGGTCATTTTTGGCATTTGCGGTATCCGCTGAAGGATGGCAGCGGGTATTTGGAGCTGGCAACTACCCGTCCAGAGACTTTATTGGGGGATACTGCCGTAGCCGTAAATCCGAACGATGAACGCTATCAGCATTTGATTGGCAAGACACTGATTTTACCGCTGGTACATCGAGAAATTCCGATTGTAGCAGATGATTATGTAGAAATGGATTTCGGAACAGGTGTTGTAAAAATTACACCAGCACACGATCCAAATGACTTTGAAGTGGGGCTACGCCATAATTTGCCGATTATCAACGTGATGACAGACGATGCAAAAATTACAGAAGACTATCCAAAGTATGCTGGTATGGATCGCTATGAGGCAAGAAAAGCAATTGTAGCAGATCTGGAAGCAGAGGGGGCATTGGTAGAGATTGAGGATTATAACCACAATGTTGGTACCTGCTATCGCTGTGGTACAACAGTAGAGCCGAGAGTTTCCAAACAGTGGTTTGTAAAAATGAAGCCATTGGCACAGCCAGCAATTGATGCTGTTAAAAACGGCAAAACAAAGTTTGTTCCGGAACGCTTTGATAAGATTTATTTTCACTGGCTGGAAAACATCAAGGATTGGTGTATTTCTCGTCAGTTGTGGTGGGGACATCGTATTCCAGCATTTTACTGTGATGACTGTGGCGAAATGGTAGTTACAAAGGAAAATGCTGCAACCTGTCCGAAGTGCGGTAAACCAATGCGGCAAGATCCAGATACACTGGACACCTGGTTCAGTTCAGCACTGTGGCCGTTTTCTACATTAGGTTGGCCCAATCAAACGGAAGAGTTAAAGTATTTCTATCCGACCAATACATTGGTAACCGGCTATGATATTATTTTCTTCTGGGTTGTTAGAATGATGTTTTCTGGTTTGAAGAACATGGATGAAGTGCCATTTGATACGGTTTTGATTCACGGCCTGGTACGAGATGAACAAGGCAGAAAGATGTCTAAGTCGTTGGGAAATGGCATTGATCCGCTGCAAGTCATCGATGAATACGGTGCAGATGCTTTGCGGTTTATGTTGGCAACTGGTAATGCACCAGGCAATGATATGCGTTACAGTGATGATAAAGTAAAGGCCGCCCGCAATTTTGCCAATAAGCTTTGGAACGCATCACGGTTTATTATGATGAATTTACCAGAAGATTTTCAGTTCTGCGGATTGCCAGAAACATTGGCAATGGAAGATAAATGGATTGTGGATCGGTTCAACATTCTGGCGAAGGAAGTCAACGAGAACCTGAATAAATTTGAAATTGGTGTTGCCTGCTCTAAACTGTATGATTTTATTTGGGATGTATACTGTGACTGGTATATCGAACTGACAAAGCCAAGGATTCAGGCTGGCGGCGAAACCATGCAGCGAGCACAGGCTGTTTTGGTTTGGGTAATGCGTGGTATGTTGAAACTGCTGCATCCGTTTATGCCGTATATTACAGAGGAAATCTGGCAGGTATTGACCAATGAAGAGTCTATGATTATGCTGGAATCTTATCCAGTTTATACGAAAGCAAATGTTTATGCAGAAGCCGCTCAATTTGAAAAGGTAATTGATGCAATTCGTGCCATTCGGAACTGTCGAACATCTATGAATGTTCCGCCTTCTAAAAAGGCAAGTGTCTATATTGAAACACAAGATACGGCATTGTTTGCGGAAGCATCTGTTTTCTTTGAAAAACTTGCCTCTGCTTCAACCGTAGAAGTTGGTACCGTATTCAGTTTGCCGGATGCTGTTACGGCTGTTACAGACAGTGCAAGAA
>DYCW01000356.1 GCA_019417865.1 Ruminococcus sp.
GTCTACCATCTTTTTCAGTCTGTATGAGAATTGGTTTGGATGTGGCTCTATGGCAATTCAGCAAAATGCTCTTGTATCATGCATTATCTGATTTTGCAATTTTGTTTGCCGGAGAATTTTTGTGGAATATTTTGGAATCTGAATCTAAAAGACAAAAACTGTGCACTGGAAATCCTTGAAAATCCTCTTGCATCGATGATAGAAGTGTGGTATAATGATATGGTATCTTATAGAAACGGTGGTTTTTGAAACATATGGAATATTATCTTGACCATGCAGCAACCACAAAGCCTTGCCCAGCGGCGATAGAGGCATTGCAGCGTTGCCTGACAACACACTACGGAAATCCATCTTCTCTGCATCGGTTTGGTGTAGAAGCACAACGAGAAGTAGAACAGGCACGCAGCTGGATTGCAGCAGCACTTGGCTGTACTCCGCAGGAGATAACGTTTACTTCCGGTGCAACAGAAAGCAATCATCTTGCGATTACCGGGGCAGTGCAGACTTATGGAAAACGAAAAAAGAAACTGGTTGTCAGTGCGGTAGAACATGCTTCTGTTCGCAATACAATGCAGTATTTACAGGATTGTGGCTATCAGGTGGTGACGGTTGCACCGGACAAGAATGGCTGTTATCATGCAGCAGATTTTTTGGCAGAAGTAGACGAAAATACCTGTTTGCTGAGCATGATGCTGGTGAACAATGAAACGGGTTATTGCCTGCCGGTACAGTCTGTCTTTCGTGCTGCAAAGCGGCGGTTTCCAGAGCTGATCACCCATTGTGATGCCGTACAGGGATTCTTGAAAATTCCGTTTCAAGTACATGCTTTGCAGGCAGATCTGCTTTCTGTCAGCGGGCATAAAATTCATGCTGTAAAAGGCGTTGGAGCATTGTATCAGAAGAACGGTGTGCATTTGCATCCAACTTTTCACGGTGGTTCACAGGAACGGGGACTGCGGCCAGGAACAGAGAGTGTGCCGCTTATTGCTGCATTTGGTGCTGCCGTGCAAACATATGGTGGAAATATTCGGGAACGATATCAGCTGGTCGCTGAGAAAAAAGCCTACTTATTGGAACAGCTGCATACCATTCCGCACTGTAAAATCCATTCTGCGGCGGATGCCTCGCCTTATATTATCAACTTTTCCATGCGGCCGTATCGTTCCGAAATCCTTCTACATTTTCTGGAAAAACGAGATGTTTTTGTTTCCAGTGGTTCTGCCTGTTCCAAAGGAAAGAACAGTGGGGTACCAGTTTTATTTGGTGCAACGGAACAGGAAACAGACAGCATTCTACGTGTTAGCCTTTCTGCTGATACGCCAAACGAAGCACTGGATGCACTGATTTCTGGCTTACAGGCAGCAAAAGAAACGTTGCTCTATTGAGATTGGATTGATTTGTTTAGAAAGGAAATGATTTATGCAAACGGAAATCATTCTTGCAAAATATGGGGAGCTGGCCTTAAAGGGATTGAATCGTAACACATTTGAAGATATCTTGATGAAGAACATCAAACGGAGATTGAAGCCGCTTGGCGGTTTTTTCTATACCCGTGCACAGTCTACCATCTATATTGTGCCGGAATCACCGGAAACGGATTTGGATACCGTGATGGAAACGTTGAAAAAAATATTCGGTATCGCTGCCCTTTGCAAGGCATGTGTCTGCGAAAAGGATATGGCTGATATTTCCCGTGTGGGGATTCCCTATTTGGAAGACGAATTGCTTGGTGCAAAGACATTTAAGGTAGAGGCAAAGCGGGCAGATAAACAATTTCCGCTGAAATCACCAGAAATTTGCCGGGAACTGGGCGGACAGCTGTTAGAGGCGTATCCGCATTTGCAGGTGGATGTGAAGAATCCGGATGTCACCGTAATGGTAGAGATTCGGGAAAAGAATGCCTTTGTTCATGCTGGCAATGAAAGGGGAGCAGGCGGTTTGCCAGTCGGCAGCAGCGGCAAGGCACTTCTGCTTTTGTCAGGCGGCATTGATAGTCCGGTTGCCGGTTACCGCATGGCACGGCGTGGCGTGCATATTTCTGCCATCCACTATGTCAGCCCTCCGTATACCTCAGATCGTGCACAGGAAAAGGTGGAACAGCTCTGTCAGAAGTTGACCAGCTATTGCGGCAGCATTGCTTTCTTCTGTGTACCGTTTACGGAAATTCAGGAGGAAATCAAGCGAAACTGTCCAGAGCCATATTTTACGATTATTATGCGGCGACTAATGGTGGAAATTGCACAGCGAATTGCGGCAAAAGATGATTGCAGTGCATTGATTACCGGAGAAAGTATCGGACAGGTTGCCAGTCAGACCATGCAGGGGCTGGTTTGTACCGATGCTGTCAGTCGGATTCCGATTTTCCGTCCGCTGATTGGAATGGATAAAACAGAAATCATTGAAACAGCACGACAGATTGACACCTTTGCCCTCTCTACACTTCCTTATGAGGATTGCTGTACTGTCTTTACTCCAAGGCATCCAAAGGTGCGGCCATCTCTGGAAGAGGTGGAAGCAGCACAGGGGCAGTATGATTTTACTGCTTCCGTGGAGAAAGCGGTTGCCAATACAGAGATGAAAATTTTTCGGATACAGGCAGGAAATACGTTTACAATTTGAGATTGCATAAAAATACACGAAGTTGGTGAAATTGTGATAAAACAGAGATATGATTTTGACGAGGTTCAGAAAATATACCAAGAAAACCGAAAACAACTTGACAACCTTGTCAAAAATATTGTACAATTATCATGTGAAAACAGGCGAACCATTGCGACAGCAGAAAGCTGCACCGGCGGACTGCTGTCACAGTGTATTACCGCTGTGCCGGGTGCCTCTCAAATGTTTGCACTGGGTGTCTGCACCTATACCAATGCGATGAAAGAAGCTATTCTACATGTACCGCATGAAACATTGGAAGTCTATACGGCGGTCAGTCCGCAGACTGCAGTGGCAATGGCAAATGGCGTTGCAGCGTTATCGCAGGCAGACTTGTGTCTGTCGGTGACGGGGTATGCCGGTCCAGGCGGCGGAACAGCAGAAATGCCTGTGGGGACGGTCTTTTTGGGTGTTGCCTATCATGGCACTGCTTTTGCAGTGCATTTACCGTTTGCACAACTTGGCGTGCATACAAGGGAAGCCGTGCGGCAGGGAGCCGCAGTTTGTGCATTTGGCATTGCAAGGGAAATACTGATGGAGGAATCCGTATGGCGGAACACGTAACCCCCTCTGCTGCAACAACATCCTCGGAATCGGAACAAGTAAAACATCAGGAAAAAATGAATGCCATCCGTTCTTCTCTGCAAAAGTTGGAGGAAGCGGAGGAGGAAGCTATGCTGCAACAGCGGATTGCAGCCAATATTCAGCTGGCAAGGGAGAAAAAGGCTTTTCCGGAACGCTTTCGGCCAAGAGATCCAGTGCCAGTACAGAAATCACGCAGAAAAAAGAAAAAGCGTACCAAACGGCAAATCCTGCGGGATCTGTTTCCAAAACGAGGAGACGGATTTGGTGAAACAATGAGAAAATGTATTTTTTGGATATCCATTCTGGTGTTCGGTGTTTGTCTGGTACTAATTGGACAGTATTTGTTTGACCTGTGGAAGAGTAAAAATCTATATGAACAGATCGGTAACAGTTATCATCAGGCTGCAACACAAAATACAGAAGAACAAGTTGCGTCAGATGATACAGAGGAAAATTCAGTTCCAGAAGCGATCACGGAAACTACAACGGAAGCGAAACATTATACAAAAATGGAAGGAGCCATCAGCCTACTGGAAATCAATCCGGAGGTCGCTGGTTATATTTCCATTCCAGATACAGAAGTGGACTATCCGTTGATGCAGCATCCGAATGATGTAGAAGGCGACGAATATTATCTGTATCGGGATCTGTATGGAAATCATTCTCAGAACGGTTCTATTTTTCTGGATTCTCGCTGTCATTTTGATGTGGTGGGAGAAGACGGCACCCTTGCGGTTCCCAATTCTGATAATCTGATCATCTATGGACATAACATGCGAGATCGTTCTATGTTTGGCAGTTTACGGGATTATAAGAGTGATGAAAACTATTATGATGCCCATCCTCTGATTTTCTTAAATTCCAATTACGAAACATATGTCTTTAAGATCTATGCGTATTTTATCGCAGATGCAGAGGACACCACAGAAACACGGTTTGACTATTGGAATCGGATCAATTTTGCAGATGAAGCTGCATTTTATGATTATGTCAATGAAGTGAAACGCCGCACATTGCGAAATACCAGTATTGATGTGCAGTATGGTGACCAGCTTCTCACCCTTTCCACTTGCAACGGTGCTTTCCAAACGGCACGGCTTGTTATCTGTGCGAGAATGGTGCGAGAAGGCGAGGATCCTTATGAAGGTACTACGGGCAGTACCCCCAATACTAATATTAAATGGCCATCGGTTTACTACTTAGGGAATGAAAATACGTATGACCCGAACGCACCATTTGTTCCTTATGGGCCGTAATCGAAAGAGGGAGTTCTTTTTTATGAAAAAACGAAATCATATCCTGGTTGCACTCCTCGCAGCCACTTCTATTTTGGCAGCTGGCTGTGCCGGTGAGATTGAACAAAACCCGATTGGTTTAGAGGGAGAGCAGTCGCAGGCAAACGAACCAGGAGAGGAGACGACTGAAGTAACAACAGAAGAAAAAGCACCAGATATGCTGGCATCGCAAAAGAAGTTGTATGAGCAGAATAAAGATACCATCGGTTGGATTGAAGTGCCGGGGACAAGTGTGGATAATGTTATTGTACAGAAAACGGATGAGCCGGAAGATGCCAAGAACACCTACTATCTGGACAAGGATTTTAGCCATCAGAAATTCCGTGCCGGAACTGTCTTCATGGACTATCGGAATGTATTCGGTTACCAGGAAGATAAATTCTCTGAAAATATTGTACTGTATGGCCACAATATGGCGGATAATACGATGTTTGGTTCTCTGCGGCGGTATCGGCAGGATCTGGAATTCTATAAGGAAGCACCATTTATCAAGCTCAGTTCCAATTATAAGGAATATGATTATGTCATTTTTGGATTGGTGATCACAAGTGGGGATGCCGATAATGGCGGCGATATCTATGCCGATCCAATGACTTGGACAGGTTTCCCATACTGGAATATGGAGGAACTGGATGATGAAATCCACTTTGATTATTATGTCAATACAGTAGAATCACTCAATATGATTGACAATGTCATTGATGTAAAGTATGGTGACCAGCTTTTGACACTCTCCACTTGTTATTCAGATGAGGATAACTCTCGTTTCTTGATTGTTGCAAGACAGTTGCGGGAAGGGGAAACAGAGGCATCTTTAAAGAAGTTGATTGAAGGTGGTGTGGCAGAAACTACATCTGACGAGGATACAGACAGCTCGAAAACAACAACTGAAAAGCAGAGCACAGAGGATACAGAAGAAAGCACTACGATGTCAGAAGAATAAAAAACAATAAGGCATGATTCTGCAAAAGGGGTATAAGATTTAGAAAGCAGGGACGTTTTTACATGATTTCTTTTAATTTGAAAAAAATTGGCTGCGTATTGTCAGCCAGTGCCATGCTGTTTTATGCGGCAGCAGCATTGCCGGTTACGGCAGCAGAACAAACAACAGAAAAGAACTGGAAAAAAGCACAGCTTTCAGCATATGATACTTCGCTTTCCCTGGTGCAGTATCAGGAAGTGGATGAAGCAGCGGCAGAGAAAATGCAGACGGTTTCTGTGGGACAGCAGCAGGAAACCGGTGTGATAGCAGCTTCAGGTACAGTTGGTGCAAGCGGAGCAGATGCTGCGATTTCTTTGGCTACCAATGTGGAACCAGGGCAATTTGCTTTTACCACATATGGATATGGTCATGGCTGCGGTTTGAGCCAAAATGGTGCAAATTTTTATGCTACTTATGGTGGCTATGATTATCAGTCTATATTATTCCATTATTATCCGGGGACAACACTGGTACAGACCAATCTACCAGCAACTATCACAGCAGGTGGTAGAACGGGCAGTGTACTGGAGATTATTTCCATGTTGGTTTACAATGAAATGGGTTCTACCATGGCACCGGAAGCGATGAAAGCACAAGCTGTTGCAGCTTTTACTTATGTAATGAATCCGCATGGAGACAACAGCAGTCTAATTTGTCGAGACAATCCGCCTCAGAATGTCATAAATGCCGTGCAGTCTGTTTTAGGACAGGCGTTGTATTATAA
>DYCW01000357.1 GCA_019417865.1 Ruminococcus sp.
ATATCTGGAAGGTGCTGACCAGTATCGTGGATGGTTTCAGTCCTCTTTGCTGACGTCGGTTGTTTATAAGGGACAGGCTCCGTATAAGGCAGTCTGCACGCATGGCTGGGTTGTAGACGGCGAAGGACGAAAGATGTCAAAATCACTGGGCAACGGTATCATGCCGGATGAAATCATCCAGCAATATGGTGCAGATATTTTACGTCTGTGGGTTGCCTCTTCGGATTATCATTCCGATATTCGTATTTCCAAGGCAATTTTGCAGCAGCTTTCGGATGCCTATAAGAAAATCCGAAATACAGCAAGGTATATTTTGGGTAATCTTGGAAACGGAAATGGTTTTGATCCGGATCATGATATGGTTTCAGATGACCAGTTGTATGAGTTAGATCGTTGGGCATTGATTCGTTTGGATCGCTTGATTGACAAGGTGCATGAAGGCTATGCCGCATTGGATTTCCATGTTGTCTTTCATAGCATTCACAATTTCTGTACTACGGATATGTCCAACTTCTATCTGGATATTATCAAGGATCGGCTTTACTGTGAACCGGAAACTTCTGTTGCAAGACGGGCTGCACAGACCGCTATGTATCGCATTTTACGTGCTATGACTTTGCTGTTGGCACCAGTTCTCTCGTTTACTGCAGAGGAAATCTGGAGCTTTATGCCGCATGGTGCAGCAGATGATACAGAAAGCGTTTTCTTGAATCAGATGCCGGAGAAGAGTTGTTTAACAGCTGATGCGGCATTTACAGAGAAATGGAATCTGATTTATCAGATTCGTTTGGATGTGAATAAGATGCTGGAAGAAAAGCGAAATGAAAAGGTGATTGGTAAATCCTTAGAAGCTGCTGTAGAAATTGCAGTGGCAGACAATACCGCTTATGCAATTCTATCAGAAAATAGAGAATTGCTAGAAAAAGTGTTGATTGTTTCCGCAGTTACCATAACCCAGTCCGATACGGCAGAAAATGTTTATATAGTTACACCGGCAACAGGCGAAAAATGTGAGCGTTGCTGGATGTATTCCACAACGGTTGGCGAGGATCCAAAGCATCCAACACTTTGTGCAAGATGTGCACATGTCATTTCTGAATAAAAAATGAATGAAAAATGACAGCCTGCCGGTTTTGTGCGGCGGGCTGTTCTTGTTCTCCAATTGAAAAGGAGGGAAATGCACACTTGATGATACTATCGTGTATTTTAATTGTGCTGTTGGTTGGTATAGATCAGTTGATTAAATACTGGGCAGTACACACCTTACAGCCACAGGGAAGCATTCCATTTTTGCATATTGGCGATACAGAAATTTTGAATCTCACTTATCTGGAAAATAAGGGAGCAGCATTCAGCAGTTTTTCAGGAATGCGTTGGTTTCTGATTGCTATTACTGTTTTGTTAATGGCAGCCTGTGTGGTTGCAATGGTGAAATATCGGAAGCGTTCTAAGATGATTCCGATTTGTGCGGCTTTGATTCTTGCAGGTGGCATTGGCAATTTGATTGACCGGTTGTTTCGGGGCGGCAGTGTCGTTGACTATTTGGATGTACGGCTGTTTTCGTTTGCAGTGTTCAATTTTGCAGACTGTTGTGTAGTAATTGGTGTGATTTTGTTTGCGGTTTATTTATTCTTTTTTGATGGAAAGAAAAAAGTAGCAGAGCAGAAAGAGGCAGATGCATGAGGGAAACGGTGCGGGCTTTTACACCGGAAACGATCGGTGTACGGCTGGATAAGTGGCTTGCAGAACAGGACAGCCTTTCTCTGACCCGTTCGGTGATTCAAACTCGAATGGAACAGGGGAATATAACCGTGAATGGTAATGTGGTGTCGAAGAATTATAAAATCCGCAGCGGTGACACTGTGCAGGTTGTCATACCAGAGCCAGTGTCGCTGGAATTGATGCCAGAGCCGATACCGCTGGATATTGTCTATGAGGATGATGACTTGCTGGTAGTCAATAAGCCGAAGGGCATGGTGGTACATCCCGCTCCCGGTAATCTGACAGGAACATTGGTACATGCATTGCTCTATCACTGTGGTGACCGGCTGTCTGGCATCAATGGCGTCATTCGACCAGGAATTGTACACCGGATTGACAAGAATACCAGTGGTTTGCTTATGGTAGCAAAAAACGACCATGCCCATGTCAAACTTTCCGAACAGATACAGGCACACACATTTACAAGAGAATATCAGGCAATTGCGTTAGGGCGGTTTGCAGAAAAAACGGGAACCATTCATGCACCCATTGGAAGACATCCGGTAGATCGGAAAAAGATGTGTGTGACACAGAAAAATTCCAAAGATGCTGTGACGCACTATACGGTTTTAGCAGAAGTCAATCACTATACGCATCTTTGCTTGCGTTTGGAAACTGGACGTACGCATCAGATCCGAGTACATTTGGCGTATATGGGGCATCCAGTATTGGGAGATGATGTGTATGGAAAACCATTCCCCAACCTGACGGGTCAGTGTCTGCACGCTGGAAAAATTGGATTCGTGCATCCAGTCACTGGGCATAACATGGAGTTTACCAGTCCACTGCCGGATTATTTTCAAGCTGCACTGCGGAAATTGCATTTTGTTTGAGAGGACGGAGAGAAAAATGATGCAGCATATCTGGCTTTTATCTGATTTAGACGGCACACTGCTGCCGTCGGATAAGCAAATTCCAGCAGAGGTGTTAGCAGGTATTCAGCAGTTCACAGAACAGGGCGGACACTTTACCATTGCAACGGGAAGAACACTGGATTCTGCCCGTGCTTACTGGGAACAGCTGCATGTACAAAGTCCTATGATTTTGTATAACGGGGCAATGATTTATGATCCATTGACAGAAAAAGTACTCTATCAGAATGCCCTCTGTAAAACAGCCAAGGAAATGACCGCAGCTGTTTTACAAGCGTTTCCGCAGGCAGGGGCTGAGATTCTCTGTGCAGAAGGGACATATGTCATTCAGAATACCATTTATGAACAGGAACATATTGCGATTTGTAATGTTGTACCGCATTATTGCACACTGGAACTAATGCCAGATATTCCGTGGATAAAAGTACTGTTTGCGGTTGCACCCACTGATATGCCGAAGCTGCAAGCGTTTATACAGGCACAGAACTGGACAGACGTGGATTTTTTACAATCGTCTGAATCATTCTATGAGATGCTGCCGAAAGATGTCTCCAAAGGCAGTGCTCTGTTGGTCTATCGGGATCTGCTGCATTTGCATGAGACGGAAATACTGATTGCAGCCGGCGATTATCAGAATGACATGACGATGCTGCAATATGCTGATTACGGGATTGCACCAGCAAATGCACAGCCCGCAGTCAAAGCCGTTGCAGACTATGTTCTGCAATATACGTGTGATCAAAAAGCGATTTCTGAATTGCTTTTATGGATACAATCAAAATTTTAACAACGGAGGGAATTCCCATGGAGGAAATCACAAAGAAAAAGTTACAGGCAATCGCTTGTAAAGTGCGGATGGGTGTGATAGAAGGCACCTATTGTGCAAAATCTGGGCATCCGGGTGGTTCGCTTTCGATTAGCGATTTATTGACTTATCTTTATTTTGCAAAAATGCATATCAATCCAGAGCAGCCAGAAATGGAAGACAGGGATCGGTTGGTACTTTCTAAGGGACATTGTGCACCAGCACTCTATTCCGTTTTGGCACAGCGTGGCTTTTTCCCGTGGGAAGAACTTCGGTCACTGCGACACATTGGTGCAATGCTGCAAGGACATCCTTGTATCCATACACCGGGTGTGGATATGTCCAGTGGTTCACTGGGACAGGGCATCTCGGTTGCCTGTGGTATGGCACTAGCAGGCAAGTTGGACAATGCGGCGTATAAAGTCTATGCTGTTTTAGGAGATGGAGAAATTGAAGAAGGACAGGTCTGGGAGGCAGCGATGTTTGCATCTCATTATAAGCTGGACAATCTTCTGGCCATCGTAGACTACAATGGTTTGCAGATTGACGGCAAACTGTCCGAAGTTTGTTCTCCAGAGCCGATTCCGGAAAAGTTTGCTGCATTTGGCTGGCATGTAATTCAAATGGATGCACATGATTTTGATTCGATGGAAGCTGCTTTTGCAGAGGCAGAACAAATTGTTGGACAGCCTGTTGTGATTATTCAGAAGAGTGTAAAAGGTAAGGGTATTTCCTTTATGGAGAATCAGGTCGGTTGGCATGGCAAAGCACCGAATCAAGCAGAATATGAACAAGCAATGGCAGAATTACAGGCACAGCTGCGAGAACTGGAGGGTTAAAACATGGCAGGTGAAGTAAAAAAGAAGGCAACTCGTGAAAGCTACGGCGAAGCACTGCGGGATCTTGCGGAGACATATGAAAATCTTGTGGTACTGGATGCAGATCTTGCTGCCGCAACTAAAACTGGTATTTTTAAGAAGGCATATCCGGAACGTTTTTTCGACTGTGGGATTGCAGAAGCCAATATGATGGGTGTTGCAGCCGGTCTAGCAGCTGCCGGAAAGATTCCATTTGCCAGCACCTTTGCAATGTTTGCTGCTGGCAGAGCCTATGAAATTGTTAGAAATTCCATTGGCTATCCGCATTTGAATGTAAAAATTGGTGCAACGCATGCCGGTATTTCTGTCGGCGAAGATGGTGCAACCCATCAGTGTAACGAAGATATTGCCCTGATGCGAACGATTCCGGGGATGACCATCTTGAATCCAGCAGATGATGTGGAAGCAAGGGCAGCAGTGAAAGCAGCCATTGAAATGGAAGGACCGGTTTATCTGCGGTTTGGTAGACTGGCGGCACCGGTTTTCAATGATCCGTCAACCTATCAGTTCACCATTGGTAAGGGCATTACACTTCGGGGAGGCAAGGATGTCACACTGATTGCAACTGGATTGATGGTGTCGGAGGCATTAGAGGCAGCAGAACAGCTGGCAGAAGAGGGAATTTCCGCAAGGGTACTGAATCTGCATACCATTAAACCGTTGGACACGGATTTGATCTGTAAGGCAGCTGCGGAAACCGGGTTGTTAGTTACTGTGGAAGAACATAGCATCATCGGTGGTCTTGGTTCTGCTGTGGCGGAAACGGTTTGTGATTGCTGTCCAGTTCCTGTGGTTCGGATTGGCGTGAATGATACATATGGTCATTCTGGTCCTGCAATAGATTTGTTAAAGGAATTTGGCTTATGTGCATCAAATATTGCAGCAGTTACAAAGAAAGTTTTGGCAAAGAAACACTAAATAGATTTTGAAACCAGCATGAAAATGCGATTGGACTTCTGTTACAGTCGCATTTTCATTTTTTGTCGTGTATATAAATAATATTATCT
>DYCW01000358.1 GCA_019417865.1 Ruminococcus sp.
CTCGTCGCTCGCCCCTTTGCTCAGGCCGAGGACCTCATAATAATCCCGTTTTTCTTCTGCCATCGTCCCCAGCTCCTTTCTGTTGCACACATTTCAACAATATCTGTATCGGAAACAGCATGCGAGCCCATTTCCTATACACCAACATACGGGACGAATAGAAGATTCGTCCCGTATGCCACCATCTCAAACCGTTCCTAATCCGGCTTATACTTCCTTATAATCTGCGTCAATGACATCGTCACCGTCGCTGTTGCTGCTGTTATCTGCACCGGCATTACCGCCCATATTGCTCATATCCGGGCCACCCTGTGCACCGCCAGCCTGCTGGTACAGCTTAGAAGAAAGGTCATACAGTGCCTTCTGCAGTGCTTCGCTCTTCTCCTTGATCAGAGTCGTATCCGTGCCCTTCAGTGCTTCCTTCAGGTCATTGCACTTTGCTTCTACGTCAGACTTTTCCGAAGCCGGCACCTTATCGCCCAGTTCCTCCAGTGTGCTCTCACACTGCATTACCATATTTTCAGCGTTGTTCTTGGTGTCTACCTCGTCCTTCCGCTTCTTGTCTTCTTCTGCATACGCTTCTGCTTCCTTGACAGCCTTGTCAATGTCTTCCTTGGACATGTTGGTAGAAGAAGTAATGGTAATGTTCTGCTCCTTACCGGTACCCAAATCCTTTGCAGAAACGTGTACGATACCATTTGCGTCGATGTCGAAGGTAACCTCAATCTGCGGTACACCACGCCGAGCCGGTGCAATACCATCCAGACGGAAGGTACCCAGCTGCTTGTTGTCCTTTGCAAATTCCCGCTCACCTTGCAGCACGTTGATATCTACGGCTGTCTGATTGTCAGCGGCAGTGGAGAAAATCTGACTCTTCTTCGTCGGAATGGTCGTATTTCTCTCAATGATCTTGGTGCAGACACCGCCCATGGTCTCCAGACCCAGTGACAACGGGGTAACATCCAACAGCAGCAGACCATCCTTGACATCACCGCCGAGGACGCCGCCCTGGTAAGCCGCACCCAATGCCACGCATTCATCCGGATTGATGCCCTTGAACGGTTCCTTGCCCAGCTTCCGGCGAACGGCTTCCTGTACAGCCGGAATTCTGGAAGAACCACCGACCATCAGCACCTTGTTCAGTTCGGACGCACTCAGACCACTGTCAGACAATGCCTGCTGTACCGGACCCATGGTAGCGTCTACCAGATCCTTGGTCAATTCATTGAACTTTGCAACAGTCAGTGTCATATCCAAATGCTTCGGACCGGTTGCATCTGCGGTGATAAACGGCAGGTTGATGTTAGAGGAAGTCGTAGCAGACAGTTCAATCTTTGCCTTTTCTGCTGCTTCCTTCAGCCGCTGCATTACCATCTTATCCTTAGAAAGGTCAATGCCTTCTGTCTTCTTAAATTCTGCTACAATCCAGTCAATGATTCTCTGGTCGAAATCCTCACCGCCGAGACGGTTGTTACCAGCGGTAGCCAGTACCTGCTGAACACCTTCGCCCATTTCAATGATGGAAACGTCGAACGTACCGCCGCCGAGGTCATATACCATAACCTTCTGGTCTTCTTCCTTATCAATTCCATAAGAAAGAGCCGCTGCGGTCGGTTCATTGATGATTCTCTTCACGGTCAAGCCAGCAATCTGACCGGCATCTTTGGTTGCCTGCCGCTGTGCATCCGTAAAGTAAGCCGGAACGGTAATCACGGCTTCTGTAACAGAAGAACCCAGATACGCTTCTGCATCTGCCTTCAGCTTTTGCAGAATCATCGCAGAAATTTCCTGCGGTGTATATTTCTTGCCGTCAATTTCTACCTTGTAATCGGAACCCATATGCCGCTTAATGGATGAAATGGTGCGTTCCGGATTGGCAACTGCCTGCCGCTTGGCAACCTGACCAACCAGCCGCTCCCCATTCTTTGCGAAACCAACGACAGACGGTGTGGTTCTTGCACCCTCCGCATTCGGGATAACAACGGCATTGCCGCCCTCCATAACTGCTACACAAGAGTTTGTTGTGCCCAAGTCAATACCAATAATCTTTCCCATAGTAATACTCTTCCTTTCCTCATTCGTCTATTCTGTAGATAGACGCACATTGCAATTTTATTTTTGATTTGCTGCCTTTGGCAGCAGAAATTTATGAAAACGCTGAAAAGCGGTCTGTCATGATTCCACCTTTCAAGCCGGTTTAAGGAAACAAACTGCGGTCAATCAGAGGCTATACCGCAACCGCAACCATTGCCGGACGAATCAGCCGATCCCCCAGCAGGTAGCCCTTTTGGTAAATCTCACAGACCTTGTTTTCCGCAAAGTCGGTATTGTCCATCTGTTTGATGGCATTGTGCAGATTCGGATCAAATTCCACGCCAACCTCTGCAATTTCCTTGACGCCCATCTGTTCCAGTGCTTTTTGCAGCTGGCTGAACGTCATCTCAATGCCCTTTTTATAGGTTTCATCGCTGCACGCTGCCTCCATGGCACGTTCAAACGTATCCACCACCGTCAGCAGGGATTTAATGCAGTCTGCCTTGGCATCGCCATAAATCTTCTTCTTTTCCTCTGTCGTACGGTTCCGGTAATTCTGGTACTCTGCCATCAGCCGCAGATGCTGATCCTTGCGATCTGCCAGTGCAGCTTCTGCCTTTTCCAGTGCCGCCTTCAGCTCTTTTTTCTTCATATGCTGATCTTCTTCCGTCGTAGATTCTGTTTCCGCTTCTGCCGACTCCACAGTTTCCTCTGCTGCGGTCTCTGCAACTGCCTCCGCAGCGGTTTCTGTTGCTGCTTCTGCTGCAGTGTTCTGAGCGGTTTCCTCTGCTTCCGCTTGCTGCTTCTTTTCCGTATTTGGTTCCATTTCAGCGTCCCTCCTATTCGTTGTCCGCTTCGTCATCCTCTTCGGAAATCAGATGCGAAAGCTTTTCGGTAAAATATTCTATATAGGGGATAATCTTCGCATAATCCAGCCGCATGGCACCGATAATGCCCAGCGAGCCGACCGCCTGTTTCCCCTTCTGGTATTTTGAAACAATCATACTGGAGTTGCCAATGACAAACCGGTCGCCTTCTTCACCGAAAACCACCTTAATGCCGTTAAAAGAATCATCCAACAGCCCATGCAATTCGTTCTTGTGGGAAATAAACTGTACCACTTCTGCCTGGTTCAAGTCCTGACAGGAGAGTAGATTCTGTTCCCCACTGACATAGACCTTATGTTTCTGCAAATCTCTGGACATCTCACAGACGCCTTGCACCAGTGGAGACAATGCCATCATGTAGGCTCCCATAGCGGTAATCATCTGATCCATCCGCTCTTCGGACAGTTCCGAAACAGAAACCCCCTGCAAGTTTTCCTGCATAAAATTGCGGAAAAACTGCATATGCTCTTCTGTCAAGTCAAATTCCAGCCGGCACGCTTTGTTCTTAATGGTACCGTTGGATGTAATCAGCAGTACCACATACAGCCGTTTTCCGGTTGGAATCACTTCCACCTTGGAAATCACAGAATACTTTGGTGCAAAATCGGATACCACTGTCGCACACTTTGTGACCTCTGCCAGTGCCGTGGTGGCACTCTGAATCAACAGATCTTCCGTCATCTGAGATTCATCCCCCAACATGGCATCCAATCGTTCCCGCTCGGATTCTGGCAGGGTTTCCTGCTGTACGACCTGATCAATATAGAACCGGTAACCGCTGTAGGTCGGCACTCTGCCGGCAGATGTGTGCGGCTGTTCGAGATAGCCCAACTCCTCTAATACCGCCATATCATTCCGCACTGTTGCGGCAGAAACATGAATCTGCGGCAGCTGGGAGATGATTTTAGAGCCGACCGGTTCACCAGTTTGGATATATGCTTCCACAACTGCAAGCAATACATTTTTCTTTCTGGCATCCATCCGATCGTCTCCCTTCCTGCTGTCCTGCTGGCAGCTATTGTTTTGAAGTGTTAGCACTCATTCTCTCTGAGTGCTAATATAAATTTATCACGATTCCGCTAAATTGTCAAGATGTTTTGAAAAAATTGTAAGATTGCACAATTTATAATTTCAAAATCGGTTTTTATTATACCATTTTTACCAAATTCAAAACCATTTCCAACGAATCCAATCGGCCTACAAGCGTTCGCAGAGCGGATGACGAGATTGGCACTGTTATGATCGCAGTGTTCCTCTCCCATGCAAAAAGAAAAAGCCGTTCTGTCGGTTTTCCGAAGATTGAAAATTCCCTATTGACAAATCCGGAAAAATATGCTATGATTTTCGTAAACCAAAATAAATATAAAAAGTTTACGAAAAGAGGTTTTCTACTATGTCATCATCCTCCATCCGCAATCTCTGTCAAATCGCCCTGTTCGCTGCCATTCTCGCTGTTTTGGCACAAATCAGCATTCCCATGCCGAGTGGCGTACCCATCACGCTGCAAACGCTGGCAGTTGGTCTCTGTGCCAGCTGCCTTGGATGGAAGCGGGGCGGCATTGCTGTTCTGGTCTATCTGGCACTTGGTGCGGTCGGCATTCCTGTTTTTGCCCAGTTCACTGGCGGCATTGCAAAATTTGTCGGTGTGACTGGTGGTTTTCTTTGGGGATTTTTGCCGATGGTAATCCTCTGCGGTGCCGGTGCTGCCCTACAGGAATCTGCAAAAAATAAAATCGCTGGCGGTATCAGCTGTGTGCTGCTGCAAGCAGCTGGTTTGCTGGTATGCCATTTCTGCGGTGTCCTGCAATTTTCCATTCTGGCAGGAAGAGGGTTCTGGACCAGTGCCCTTCAAGTTTCTGTCCCCTATTTACTAAAGGATAGTATTTCCCTAATTGTTGCATTTTTTGCAGCAAAGGCACTGTGTAAAATTCTGGATCACGCACACATCTCTCTGCATCCGTCCAGACAGACCGGACAGAAAGCCTGACTAATATCGCTGTAACACAACAAACGAAAAACGGAAAGCAGATTTTCATGTCTGCTTTCCGTTTTCTATTGCAATCGCTTACCGTTTTTGCATTCGCTCCCGCAGCTCTTGCAGTCGCTTTTTCACATTCGGCGTATCCAGATACCGTTCCAAATGCTCTTTCAGTGGCACACCAGAACGAAATGCAAACAAAAACCGTCGCTTTTCGCCGTTCTTCTCCTTGCTTGCCAGAATATTCGCTTTCAGTTCCTCCAGCCGGACGACAATCTGATGTTCGGCGGCAAACAATCGAATCCGTCGCACCAATCGCAGAGAATACACCAGATCCAGCACAAAAATCCCAAAGAAAAAGCCAATGAGAAATGAGAACGCCAGATTTTGTGCCAACCAGTCTAAGCTGTCTAAAATATATGGATGAATAAAGAAGTAGTAAATGGCACTGAGCAGCAGCCAGAAAAAGGAGAACAGCGGACAAATAATCCCTTGGATATTGCCCCATTGATCGCTGTAATCCCATAGCTTGATATTCATCCCTTTGACAAAAATCAAACCCGCTATATACTCAATCAAAGTAATACAAACCGCCATCATCAAAAACAGCACCAGTTTCTGTACAACATGATTCTGTATGGGCAAATATGGCTCTAACGATGCCAGTAAATACAATACACTCAGGCTAAACCCATAAAGCGGCAAATACGGACCAATCAAAAAACCCGGATTCAACCATTTATGGGTGACAAAATGCCGAAAGAACACTTCCAGACACCATCCAAGGATACTGCCGACCGCAAAAAGAAATGTGACCGTTAAAAATACATTCATAAATGACTTCCCTTCTGTCCACGTATTTTTTTATTATACAACAGCAGGCTTCTTTTTGCAAGTCAAAATGAAAAAAACTGTCGATTTCTGCACACAGTTTCCGTATATGCCGTGCTGTTGGCACATGCTATTCTATATTCTGAAAGGCATCAAAGTAGAGCGAAACCATTGTGGTCATTCCTGTCTGTGTCCCTTTCCAGGTGATTGCAGAAATCCGTCCATTTTCAATGGTATCTTTTACCGTCAGACAGTCATTTAAGTCACATTGCACCAGTCCGGAAAAGGTAAAATACCGCTGAAACCAGCCATTTTGTGCGGTATTGGAACGGAACTGCAAGGCTTTCTGCGGATCATACAGATAAGAACGGTCAAAGGCAATCTGTTTATGCCGCAGCTGATAGACAGCAACTGCCTGTGGATTGACAAGAGAAAACTTGTTATAGCTGCCGTCTACATCCTGCATGTGAAAATGGCTGATCATGCGACTGTAGCATCGTTTTGTACCATAGGAAAGTGTCTGTCCTGTCTGGATGTGCAACGTCTTGGCATCCTCTGGCAAATGCAGACAAACCTTATTTGCTGCTCGAATATAAGGATAGCGTTCCAACAGTTTATAACAGAGCGTGACCACACCGTCCCAGATCGGAATATGCTCTTTGAAATAGACGTAGTTGCTGGTGTCACCGTTTGATTCCCACGTAATAGCAGACGGAAACGTATAATATCCCGAAAGCAATGCATCCACAGAGAGATTGGGATACAGTCCCGGTTCTAACTCATTGTGCAGCAGCAGTTTGGTAAAACCATAAGATAAAATCGTCATCACCGTTGCACATTCCTCTGTTTGCACCGTCATTTTCTCCAAACTGCCCTCGTGCATTATCTGGCTGCCATACTGTACCACAATTCGGCAAATCGTACCAAACTGCTGCAATCCGCCGGTGTCTAACTGTGCGGAAAAGGCTGTATAGGGGGTATAAACCTCTTTTTTTAACTGAAAGGATAAAATTTCCGTAAACGCATAGGCTGCACCCGTAGTATTATAAATCGTAACAGTCAGTGCCATGCCATCCCTCCTTTCCACAAAAGCATGTGGAATTGTTGAAAAACATAAATTGGATCAAAGTACATTCTATCGCTACTGATCAGAAACCATGCCGGCAGACAAAACTTGTCCATCGAACTTACATTGAAAACGATCATTTCGTCCGGTTACACTGCTTGCAATTGATTGACCAGACATTCCAGCCGACAGGCAACGGTAGCTGAACAGCCATCTTCCTGTATGACATACCGTGTCAGCTGACACATACTATATCGTATCCCATCCAGCTCCACTGTAAACCGCTTATTTTCTGCCAGATAGGTTTCCAGTTCCAACATCAAAACAGACGGTGGATCGGTTCGCAAAAACCGTCCATCCAGATACAGCCGCCTTGCCCGAATGGCATGATTGGTAAAAACAGTCGTTCCCGCCACGGTTGTCTGTTCCGTAAACTGCCGGACACCGGAGAGTTGATACTTGTCCACATAAAAAATATGGTTTCCAATGGTCACTGGAAAGGTTCGTTTCTCCTGCAATGTGCAATGATACGCCATCGTCATTCCACCTCCGCTTCTGTTTCCGGCACATCTGGCTGCAAAACGCCCTGTACATGACAGGTTGCGGTCATCGTCTGCTTTTGCAACAGCTGTTCTGTCTTAGGGGCAGAAAATACAACCGTCTGCACCCGACAGGTCTGCAACAGCACTGGCAGAATCGTCTCTGTAAAATGAGCATATAACTGTTCTACATCGGCTTCCATCGGCAACAGTAGGGTTACTGTTACCTCAGCGGAAAAGGGAATGCTCTCCTGCTCTGCCCGAACAACCGGTAGCTCTGTCTTACAATTCTGAAGATTCAGCACCAAAAACGGTGGTTGTTTCTGCGAAACTGCCCTATGGTCATAGGCAGTATAAACCGGCATCGGAAGCGATTTCAGCTGGGTTTGCAGCTGGTGCAGAATCTGTGCTATCATCTATGATGCTCTCCTCTCCTACGGTTTTTGTCCGACAAAAACAAAACTGTTCATCCAGCAGCCACGGACTGCAAAGCTGCCGATACTGGTCTTGCAGCTGCTTTGCAGCGGCAACCTGTTTGGTACGGTCCACTTGCTGCGGCACGGTTCCGGCATAGGTACAAGCCATTTTTTCCTGCGTTGCCTGCAAGGTCTGATAATGATAGTTCGCAATTGCCGCCGCCAGCAAATGCAGCGGCTGTAACGTTGGGGTTGTCTCCGGCTTTAGAGCAGCTGTTACCTCGTCAATGGCAGACAGAATCAGACTCTCATATGCCTGCACATCGTCCAGCTGTGTCAGCCTTTGAAAAAATCCACGTACCATCTCCGGATGCATACGCTCCACCTCCTCTGTATTTTCGTTTTCCGTTTCACTTCATCTGAAATTGCTGCAAGGTCGCTCCTGCGTTCTTCTCAGTCGGTTGCAGCTGAGAACTGCCCTGCTGTTGTGTTTCCTGTCGCAGCTGCTGCCGAAAGGTCAGCAATTCCGGCAGTGTCATGCGTTCTGCTGCTTGCAGTAAGCTCTTCTGCAACGGCTGTCCGCTGAGATAACAGAGTGTGACAATCTCCTTTCGAATGTCATCTTCCGCTGCTGCCAGCTGTGCCTGCTGGCTTTGCAGCTGCTTTTGCAAAACAGCAACCCGTTCGCTCTCTGCCTTGCCGCCGTACTGCTTTGTGACACCCGCCTGCCGTTGTGCCGGAACGGCAACAAAACTCCATTCATAGGCATCTGTAATATCGGAAAGCACCGTATGGCAGAGGCTTCCTTGATACAGTTCCCCCTGCACATGCGGACAGCCACCGGTACGCCGATCTTTTCCACAAACAGAACAGGTATGTGAGGCGGCTGTGCAGGAAACGCTGACCTCTTTTTTGATACCGGCATCAATCTCTCGAATCAAGTCTTGATTGCCATCTGTCCGTACCATATAGGCGTTTCCCTTCAGACAAGTGTATGGTTCTCCCGTGCTGGTACGTTGTTCCGAATGCGTTTCGAGGCGGGTTGAGAAAATGCGTGCTGTCTGGTTGCTTCCAGACGGATTGTGATCAAAAATGCCAGTTTTTCCAACAAACAGTGTTTTCATCGACTGTAGAGCAGATAGGGAAAACCGTTCAAAATCTCGGTCAATTTCATTGTCGCAGAGCAGCACATCAAAAATATAGACCTCATCGGCACTGTGTGTTCTTCTGGTAAATTGATTGAGTGCCTGTAACAGGTCATCCTGCGGTGTTATCGTTTCCATAAAAATCCTCCTTTAAAATCATGCTCAAAGGCAGCTGGAACAGGACAGCAGAAAACAGCTGCCGTCCCATCCACTGCAAGAAAAATCTGTCTGCTTACACCGTCATCTTATGTACTGCATTCTTCATCAGCACACGGAAGCCACACTGCAAGGAAACGGTAATCAAATCCAGCTGATTTTCAATCAAACGATCGGTTTCCAGAATCAAATTGGATCCCGTCACCATTTCCAAGGCAAAGTTCTTGTCCACACCGATGATGACACTGTCACTCATCTGCGGCACCTTACAAAGTACTGTACCAAACGGCAGCCGTACCTGTCCCTGTTCCACCGGCACAACATCGTCCATCTCTGTCATTGCCAGAATGGTTGCCGCTACCTTCGGCGATACCAGCAATGTATTCATGTTATATGTGGTAAACTTCCCATAAAGTGTCGCCAGATCACTGTAAGCCAATTCGTTACCAGCCTTTGTGCTGCTGGAACCTACATTTGCCGTCAGCGTGTTAATCGCCTGCTGCATCAATGCCTGTGCCAACTGCATTCCCACACTTTTCAACAGCACTGCAAAAACATCCAGCCGCTGGCGGCGAACTGCCTCATAAGATGCTTTTACCAGTCTGCCGTACTTGCTCAGCGTCAGTGCACTGGATTCCTCCAAAATGGTAGAATCCGTCAATCCATTTCCCTGCCAGATAGATGCGTTATAGTTATTTGTATCTGTAATGGTGCAACCAAGATACTGACTGCTGTCCGTATGCGTTTCTACAGCAGTAATTTCTGACAACATGGACGCATCCATGCCCTGCCGAATCGCACGGCGGACAAATTCCGGAAACAATACTGCACTTTCCGTACTGGTAAAGAATTTTTCCACACGATCGCACTGCGGACCGCTGATCCGAATATCAAACCGCTTCAACTGCCGTTCATAGGCATCCAGACCGGCAAGCGGTGTTTCCGCATACTGCCCAGACGGATCCAATCCTTCCAATGCCTGGACAAAACTCTTGTTGGTCAGATGATATAAACCCTTTTCCAATGTTACATTCTGATACATATACATAACTCCTTTTTATAATCGTTAAAAAACAAATCCTGTTTTCCCCTGCGAATGGCAAATCATATGAAACGTGAGACAGAACCACCCGCTTCTTCCTTGAGGGTCTGTTCAATCTGCATCGCCTGTGCGTTATGCAGTCTCGCCAACGCCTGCTCCGTTTCATCCTGTAAGTTAATGGTATCCCATTCCACGGTCACCTCTGCAACTGACCCAATTGTCCGCAGAAATGCAGTGCAAACCTGCTGAATCACTGGTGTCAGCAAACGGCGGTAGTACTCTAACTCGGAAGTCAGAATGTCCGCCTGCTGTGCACTCATCCGCTCTGTAGAAGACCAATTCAGACCCAATAGAAACGGCGGAATGGAAAGCTTGGACACAATCTGTTCCAACAGCTGCCGAACCGGCACTTCCGTATCCAAAAGCGGATTTTCTGCTCCAATCACCTTGATATCCACATCTCCGGCACAGATAAAATCCCTGACCTCTCCGCCTGCACTGGCACGCATTCCGGCTGCCCATTCCTTTGCAATGATCTGTGCCCGTTCGGTTGTATAAGCTCGTTCCGTCGGGTCGTTAGAGGGATGATACGTCACCGCATAGCGGATATTGCCGATACGGTCATAATTTTGTCCGATACACTCGTAAATTCGCAGCAAAATGCTGCAAAGTGCCGGTGTACCATGTAAAACAGACACACCATAAACCTTCCCTGCCGGCGGATGCAGAGCACTGAACAGCAGTCGCTCCGGATGTGGCAGCGGCCGTTCTGCCGGCGAACCATCTGCCGTCCGCAAATAAAACTGTCTACCATTTCGGCCCGGCTGCAAACAAATCAAATCCGGTTCGGCACAATGCAGTCCCGTCACACAACGACTGCGTCCGTCCACTAAAATCTCCCCCAATGCATTCCCACAAGTCAGCAGACTGTCCAAAAAACGGTCTGTAAAGCATTGCAGCGATTGTCCACTGCAATCACACGATACCTTCTGCACAAAAGCATCCAGCTGTTTCTGTACCGCTTTTTCAGAAGCAATTACCGTATAACTGCCGGTCAGCCGTACAATTTTACTCAATGCCGCATCAATAATCGGCACCGCATATCGCAACTGCCGATAAAGCTGTTGTGCCGTTTCATCCTGCTGCAATAGGGAAAAATCCCGTTTCTGCTGCCGCTCTGCGGGAATCAAAACCGATGGTGTCGGCACTCGTTTCTTTCGATGAAACAATGACATAAAGATACGCCTCCTTTCTATGTATTAACGTCTCAGGGCTGCGGTAAAAAAGTCGTTCCGTTTCTGTCGCTGTAAAACCGTAGAGACAAAATACCGCACATCATCCATTGCATGGTCAAATTCCTTTTTCGGTGCATCGCCATGCCGTGCTTCCTCCCAGCAGTACATCCCAAACTCCCGTATGGTGTCCTTACAGACGGCAGCAAACCGTAACTGCTCCTTCTGCAAAGCCGTACTCACACGCTGAATCCCAGCCAATACATCGTTATCTGCCCGAATGACACGAAAGCGACCATGCTGTGTAATGCAGGCAATCATGCTGGCAGCAGACGGGTCAATCACAACGGCTTCAATCTGCCGCTCTCCGGCGAGTGCTTCCAATGCTGTGTAATGTGCCTCATCCGTGCGGGAACAGCCTTCCTTTCGGGCATCATAGTAATATTCCTGCAAGCGATACCAGATACCATCTTCGCCGCAGTATCCCCACAAGCCGAAAGAAGAGGGGTTGACCGTTCCATAGTCGCACGAAATATAAAACTTCTCACACGGCGGCACATGCTGCACCACATGCCGTTCCTTGGAAAACATCGGATAGACCACACCGGTGGAAACCGTCCACTTACCCAGCACAAACCGTTCGTAAAAAATACCGCTGTAAAGCCGTTCATACCGCTGCCGCACCCGCTTGCTCAAACCGGGATTGTCCGCCATGGTAAAATGCAGATACAGGGCGTGTTTTTCCTTGGCTTTCTGAATCCACTCCCGATAGAACCAGTGATACGGATGATCTGGATTGCAGTTAAACCAGAGCTTCGCCTGTGCCAGGCTGCACCGTGCCAATGCCTGTTCCACA
>DYCW01000359.1 GCA_019417865.1 Ruminococcus sp.
GTCTTTCTTATCTTCTATTATTGATAGGATAGTAAAAAATCAAAACAAATTGCGGAAATAGAATTTATTCGGTATCTGTTTCTGCATCCATATTTTCCTCCGGTTCTCCTACCGTTTCCGTTTCCTCTGTATTGCTGCTTTCTGTACCGTTATCACTTTCATTCACAGAAGTTGTTGTGGCAGCATCATCCTTAACCGCATCCAGATTGGTAACACCGGTATCCACCGTTACAATAAAGCCGTCAATATTATCACCGGAAACCGTATACTCCAGCCCCGACGGTACCATAACATACGTACTTTCACCAGACTCTGCCGGTACATAGTACACCTGATATACCTTTCCGTCCCAGTTGGTGATTTCCAGTGCATCATCAATTGTATGATTATGCAGCTCCTCCATGTATTCCTCTAAACAAAGCTGATTCTGCTGCATGTAAAAAGCATGCGGCTGCCCCACATAACGGTAGTGCCAGGATTCATATCGAATTTCTGTAATATCCGTTTTTTCCTCCGGATACCGTAAAACAAATCCATAATGTGCACAGTTCTCATTAATCCAGCTATACTCCCCTGTTCCGTCATAGTCACCGGAATTTTCGCCGTCAAACAGAGAGAAGTCCATCGCATAACCCGTTTCATGCTCACTGTGACCTGGCTTTGCAACCAATGTCGAAGTATCCGATCCGGTGGATTCCAAGTCAGCATCATACAACTCCTGCTGCTGCTCCGACGTCCGATAACCGCTGATGATAATAATGTCATCATGCCCGGTTTCCGTATAAAAATCATCCAACAAGGCATTCAGATTGGTAATCACATCTTCCCGCAGCATCAGCTCCGAACCGCTCACATAATAAGAGTCGCTTTTATTCCCATAAAGCGTTTTCAATTCCTCTTCATCGGTGCTTTTATAAGCGTAATTTCCATTGACAAGGATCAGATCCCCATTGTGAATTTCCTGATTGTCCATTGAAACACTCTCATATAAATCCAAATCCTCTGTTCCCTCTGGTGTAGTTGGCGTTGTAGTCGTATCATCAGCAGGGAATGTTACCTGCTGTGCATGTTCTTCCAGCCAAGTACTTCCCGACATCGTATTGACTTCTGTCCAGTTGTCCAGAAAAGGATGCAGCAGGGTAAACCGCAGTGCCACCAATAAAGCAGCAGAAATGGCAACCTCTGCCAGAACGCGTCCCGTATGCCGCTGTTCCTTCTGGACAGCAGCCCCTTTTTCTGTCTTGGGTGCAGATGATTTCTTCTTTTTTTCAGCTGATGCAGCATGCTTTTTCTGTTTTGATGCTGTTCCGGCGGTGCCCGAAGCGGTTTCGGCAGTTGTCTCTTTCTCTCTCACCTGTTTTTCCTGACCGGTTACAGCTTGCTTTTTCTTTTTTTCCTGCATGTAAAATTGCCTCCTTTTGTTTCGTATGCACATTGCACACAGAAAACCGCTTTTTTTTATTATACCACACTATCTGAAAAAAAGAAACCCTTTTTTTCGGTTTTTTTATTTTTTTTGAAGCGAAAAGATAAGATGACAAAAGAAAGCAACGCTTCTTATAAAAAAATGCAGAAAAAAGAAGAAAACAGCAGAAAGAATCACAAAACTCTTTTTTTTCCTTGACAGAAAAAGAAAATCCATGCTATAATTGAAAGAATGGATGAAGCCGTTGCATTTGTCAGCTGATTTTTCTGCATTTGCAGAGAACCGTCCCATATTCTGCAAATGATTCTGAAAAAACATTCGTTTGTCAATCAGGAATGCAGGACGCATCGGAAATGTGCGGTCTGGTCACTTTTCCCATTCGCCCAGCAAAACGACTGCCATGCAGCTGCCATCCATAGAAAAAGAAAAAAGGAGAACATGTAAATGAAGTTTGAACTTCTGGAAGTCGCCGGCACACATATTTTCAACATGAAAGCCATGACGCTGGTTCTGTTTTTCATGTTTGCCATCATCGTGGTCGGTTACCTGATCGGAAAAATTTCCATCAAGGGGGTATCTCTCGGCACAGCTGCCATCTTTCTGGTTGCCCTGTTTGCCGGTCATTTCAAAGGGGTTGCCTTTGAGGAAATCACTGCATGGCAGGAAAGTCTGCCTGCAGTAAATGATTATTTTAAACTGGTACAAAACCTCGGATTGGTACTATTTGTTACCTCTGTTGGATTGATTGCCGGTCCAAGTTTCTTTAAGAATTTAAAGAAAAATGCGAAATCTTATGTTGCCCTTGGTGCTATCATTATTGTAGCGGGTTGTGCAACTTGTGCAGCCATTACGCTGCTTGTACCGGACATGGATTCTGCTATGAGTGTCGGTTTGCTCTCTGGTGCACTGACCAGCACACCAGCATTCGCAGCAACACAGGAAGCCATCGGCGAAGCAAGTCCACTTTATGGTAATATTGCCGTTGGACATGCGATTGCCTATCCATTCGGTGTCATTGGGGTTGTACTGTTTGTACAGATTATCCCGAAGATTCTCCATGCAGATATGGATGCAGAACGGGCAAAGCTGATTTCTGTTGCAAACAACAACACACAGCAGAAGAAAAGCAAAAAGCTATTTGAAATGGAAAAGTTCGGCTTGGGTGCATTTTCTCTTGCCATTATTCTAGGTTTGATTCTTGGCTCTATCAACATTCCGCTTGGAAAAGGCTCCTTCAATCTGGGAACCACTGGCGGTCCGCTGATTGTTGGCTTATTGTTTGGTCACTTTGGCAAAATCGGTCGTCTGAGCTTGAAAGTGGACGAACATTTACTGAGCATTTTCCAGGAACTTGGTCTGGTATTGTTCCTGATTGGTGCTGGTATTGACGGCGGTGCCGGATTCGTAAGCGTTCTGAAAGAATATGGCGGATGGCTGTTCCTGTGGGGTGCTTTGATGACAATCGTTCCGCTGCTGGTTGGTTTCTTTGTGGCAAAGTATATCCTCAAGCTGAGCTTGTTCAATAACCTCGGCTCTATCTGCGGCGGTATGACCAGTACACCAGCATTAGGTGCACTGATTAATACAGCAAAAACGCCAAACGTGGCATCCGCCTATGCTGCAACCTATCCAATTGCCTTGATTCTGGTGGTATTGCTGTCGCAGTTCTTGACACGGCTTTAACCCTTTCCTGATTGACAAATTCAGAGCGAAGTCATGTACCTAACATGATTTCGCTCTTTTCTGTTGACAGAAGGTATATTTTATGGTATGATAAGACAGAAAATATGTATTTTGAAACAAAAAGAAATGGTGGTGTTCTCCATTTCACCAGATTTGCATTCCCAACTACTTGACAGATACCAAAAAAGCGTCTATAATAAGAATCGTGTTTTTCGTCATATTGCTATATAGATAGAAAATCAGGAATTATAGGATTATAGGGAGGATTTATGTTATTCAGTAGTATCGAATTTTTATTTCATTTTTTACCAGTTTTTTTGATTCTCTATTATATCGCACCGATGCGATACAAAAATCTGGTGTTGCTGGTCGGCAGCCTTGTTTTCTATGCATGGGGCGAACATTTTTATGTGCTCTTGCTGCTGCTTTCCATTGCCGTGAATTACACTTTCGGCAGGCTCATTGGGGAACGACAGGACAAAAAAAAGAAACTACTCATTCTTGCACTGATATACAACTTTGGTCTGTTGGTGTTCTTTAAATATACCAACTTCCTAATTGAAAATCTCAATGTGCTGCTGAATATATTCCACGCACAGATTCCAAAAGTTGCAATTGCAATGCCGCTTGGTATCAGCTTCTACACATTTCAAATTGTTGCCTATCTCGTAGATGTCTACCGGGGGGATCAACGACCAGTGAAGAATATCATTAACCTCGGTACTTATATTGCCATGTTTCCGCAGGTTACTTCCGGTCCAATCGGCATATACAGCGAGTTAGAACCAACTTTGCTGAAACGGCATTGCTCCGTATTAAACCTGGAAGCAGGATTAAAAACCTTTATCCTTGGCATGGGGGCAAAAATGCTGTTGGCAAATCCGATGGGTACCCTCTGGGCCGGAATGTCCCGCTACGGATATGAAACGCTTTCCTGTCCATATGCATGGCTGGGGGCATTTGCCTACAGCTTCCAGCTCTACTTTGACTTTGCCGGCTATTCTTTAATGGCAATGGGTTTGGGAGAAATGCTGGGGTTGTATGTACCAAAAAACTTCAACCATCCCTACATATCCGGTTCAATGGCAGAATTCTGGCGTAGATGGCACATAACGCTGGGAAGGTGGTTCAAGAAATATCTATACTTTCCGCTTGGCGGCAGCCGTTGCAGCCTTGGGAAAACCATCCGCAATACCTTTATTGTATGGGCATTTACAGGCCTTTGGCATGGTGCAAGTTGGAACTTCGTATTATGGGGACTGATTTTCTTTGTCCTTCTGACCATTGAACGACTTGGATTCGGTAAGCTACTGGCAAAAACAAAGGTACTCAAGCATATCTATGTCATATTCCTGATTCCGCTGACTTGGGTCGTGTTTGCTCTGCCGGATATGCATGACATTGGCACCTATTTCTCTAGACTATTCCCATTCTTTGCAGATACAGCTGGATTTGTGAATACAAAAGATGTCATCCACGCCCTTCAGGATTATTGGTATATTCTAATCGCCTGTGTGATTCTATGCTTGCCATTTCCGGCAAAACTGTATGAAAAACATAAAAACAGCAAACTGGTGATTCTGGGACTACTTGCAATCTTCCTGCTATCCGTTTATCGTATGGCAACGCAAACCAGCAATCCATTTCTGTATTACCAGTTCTAAAGAGAGGAGTCCTTTATGGATTTTTTGAAACAATGCCCCCTTCTCATCTGTGTACTGCTGACCTCTCTGCTGATTCCATGGGAGTTGCTGAAAGAGGATGAGAAAGAATCGGCTGCACCCACAGCAACTTCACAGATGACGACTACCGCAGCAGAAACATCCACCGCAGCAGCAGACAAGGATAAACCTACTGAAGCAGATGGCACAACCATCTCCGGTTCCGATCACAGCATATTGACAACCACAACAACGGTCGCCTCTGACAATTGTGTTGCATTGGAAAACGCCGATGAAAGCTATTTTGAAGATGCCCTGTTTATTGGAAACTCCCGTACTGTTGGTTTGTATCTCTTCGGTGACATGCCGGAAAGCACAGACTTTTTTGCAGATGTCGGCTTAACAATTTATGATGTAATGGAGGATTCCATTGAAGTTCCGCCGCAAAGTGGTTCCTATGATACACTTTCCGCCATGTTGAATGCAAAGCAGTATGGAAAAATCTATATCATGTTCGGTATCAATGAATTGGGCACCGGTACATCAGAATCCTTTGCAGAATATTACAAATCTGTTGTGGAACAAATTTGTCAAATGCAACCAGATGCCATTGTGTATCTCCAAAGCATCATTAATGTGTCTGCTTCTGCTGAAACAGATGTGATCAGCAATGCCAACATCAACGAGAAAAACGCACTACTGGAACAGCTTGCGGACAACCAGCAAATTTTCTATATCAATCTAAATGCATCGCTGGTAGATGCAAACGGCTATCTCAATTCCGATTATACCTCCGACGGTGTTCACCTTGGCGGCAGCTCACTCCCACTTTGGAAAGATTGCCTGCTTACACATGCCATGCAGAAAAACACCGCTGCCGCAGCGGCACCTACTGCAACAGAACTTTCTGACGAACAGGATCGTGAACCGACTGATACAGAAACAGAATAACAAAAAACAGGGCATCCTTTTTAAAAAGATGTCCTGTATTTTTTTCCGGCTTTTCACATGGATTTCCTTGTCCTTGCATAGAATGCATTAGACCATTATGACAGGAGGCAATCCATGCAACGCAAAAGCATTCTCAAAGATACCATTCAGCTGACCGCCGTACAATTCTTTTTGGAGTGCGTGAGTTTACTGCTGAATGTCTGGCTCACAAGACACCTTGGGGCAGCCACTGTCGGCATCACTGCCCTAACCGGCTCTTTTTTTCAATTGGCAGCCACAGCGGCAAACGGCAACGGCTTTCTCTGCACCAGCCGCTTTGTCTCAGAAGAACTCGGTAAACCAAACGGCAACCCCAATCGGGTACTTTCCTATGCGATGTTATTTTGTCTGCTACTTGGAATACCAATTTCGTTATTGATATTCTGCTGTGCAGAACCATTGAGCCTACGTTTTCTAAAAAGTGCAGATCTTGCTGCTCCCGTGCGTGTTTTTGCACTCATTTTACCGCTTGGGGGAGTCTGTGCCTGCTTAAAGGGATATTTGAACGCTGTCTGCCGTGTTGCCTATGCGGCAATCTGTGATATTGTAGAATGCCTGACACGCTGTGGGGTACTCATGTTTCTGCTGCAAATACAAACACTGCACACCAATGCGTCTGTCTGCATGGCAATGGCAATCAGCACAGGCAGCAGCACCGTAATTGGCTTTTTCTTCTTACTCTGGTTCTGCTGCAAAAGCCGCATTTCTCATACCGGAACCGTCAGTCTTTCTCTCGGGCGATATATTCGATTGGCAGTTCCGGTACTCTTCGGTGGTTGCTTAACCGCTGCTTTGAGCAGTACCAATGATGCCCTGATTCCGGTAACACTGCGACAAGCTGGTAACTCCACAGAAACGGCATTGAGCCAGTTCGGTGTATTTGAAGCCATTGTCATTCCAGTGCTATTCTTCCCTTCCACAATTTTATGTGCTCTTTCTGGTATTCTCATCACAGAAGCCGCCCGTGCAACCGCTGCCGGAAATCAAAAACGATTACAACACCTCACTGCTGCTGCCGTACAGCGTACCTTACAGCTTTCTATTTTTATTGCAGCTGGACTGTTGGTATATGGCAATCTCGTCGGCAATTTACTAGACGGCGGAGACTTTGCCGGCTATCTGATCCGTCTGCTGGCTCCCGTTGTTCCGTTTATCTATCTGGAAATCGTATTGGAAGCCCTGCTAAAGGGCATGGGACAGCAGTCTTTTTCCTCTATGAATTATCTTGTAGAATACACCATCCGCATTGCAATTGTATTGATCTGCATTCCGAAGATTGGCTTTTATGGAATTGTACTTTCCTATTATGCAAGTAATATCTTTGGAAACTGCGGACGACTCTGGAAAACCTGCCGCACAGCAAATATGCCATTTTCCTTCTGGAAAATGCTAGGACTCCCATTATTTGCGGCAGCATTTGCTTTTCAAATTCCGCTGTTCTGCCTACGGCTGCTGCATGGAATGCAATTTGACTGGATTTGTCTGCTGCCAGCAGGATTGCTTTATTTCTGGCTGCTGCGAAAATTTGCGAAACGAATCCCATTTCCATTCCGGTATCTATCACACAAAAAAACCTGTCATTCCACGGCAAATAGTATATGAACTTGCCTACTGTGTGATGTCTGCAAAGATACAATCGGTCAGTTTCTGAATGGCAGACGGTGCCAGTTCCAGCTGATGCCCGATTTTTCCGGCACTGCATAAAATTGTTTCAAACTGCAAGGCACTCCCATCTATTACAGTGGGAAATCGCTTTTTCATTCCAATTGGGGAACAGCCTCCATGCACATATCCTGTCAGCGGCAGTAATTCTTTCTCCTTAATCATCGAAATTGCCTTTTCTCCCACAGCAGCCGCTGCTTTTTTCAGGTGCAGTGTCTCTGCAACCGGCAGCATAAATACATAGTGTTCGCCGGATTTTCCAACGGTCACCAATGTTTTAAAAACCTGCTCCGGCGGCTGTCCCAATGCCGCTGCTAACTCTACTCCGGTATTCTCCCTGGTTGCCTTTTCCCAACTGCGATGCTGATATGGAATTTTCTCCCGCTCTAAAATCCGAATGGCATTTGTTTTTTCCAGTTTTTCTTTTGCCATGTGAAAAATCACCTTTCCTTTGCAATCAGAGTTTCATTGTGTATACAGCAAGCGGACACCCATTGCAGATGTCCGCTTTCTTTGCCTCTCAGAATTACTTAAATGCTGAAATTGCGTGTTTAGATGGTGAGAAATAATCTTCCAATACTGCAATGTAGGAACGGAAGCAAACCTTATCATCGACATACATGACGTCATTGTTCTGTGGCACACCAAGCCGCTCCAAATCCTGATCTGTCAAATTCCGCAGATAAATTGTGGCATTCTCATCATAGCCAAGTGCCTTTTTATCGCTACTGGAGAGCTGCACGGTAACATCCTGTGAAATCGAAAGCAGTTCTTCTGTAATTTGCTGCCGGGTCTGTGTCTCCCATCGAATGGTTGTTTCCGATTGCATGGGACGTTGCAGTGAAACGGTTCGCTCATACCCTTCCGCACGAAATTCCATCACACCAAGGCTGATATCAAAATCATTGGGTTCTACAATTACGACTGTACTGCCGTTGGAACTGTCTTCTGTATTGATCACCTCATACCGATATTTTCGGGAAGGTGCCACACCGCTTTCCATCAAATTGGCGGTCGTAGAGGTAGAAAACAGGGAAATGCCGAGAAAGTATGCCAAAGAACCCAGCACATAAAGCAACAAAAAAATAGTACCAAAGATCGTTTTTACCGTTTCCGTACAACCGCATAGGAAAAATGCCAGCAATGCAGTAACAACCAGCGGCACAATCAATTCCCATTCTCCAAAACAAAGCAATACGGTTGGCAATAGCACCGGCAGCAGCAGAACACTGCATATTTTCGTTAAAATTTGTCGGCGGGAATAGAGCATTGCAGCCAGTGCTCCGCCGGAAATCAAAATCAAGACCAAGCAGCATGCCGCTTTCTGCGGAATTTCTACTGTATAAAAAAAACTAAGAACTGCCAGAAGAATCATCAGCAGACAATACAGCAAACTAATGACAGACATCGCTCGTTTTTTTCCGATATTTGCATGAAATTGTTCCATAATGTGTCTTTCTTTTTCTGTCGACCGAAAACCGAAACAGAAACTCCTTTCTGATATGCTGAAATATCCGATTCTCTGTTACAAAACTGCATCTGTCGATTTCATAACAGAACCTGATATAAGACAATACTTCCTTGTTATTATAACATTTTTTTCTGGTTGTGACAAGACCTATTCTGAAAATATTTTTACGAATTGCAGAAGATACCGTTTTTTCGTCCTTTCCAATCATCCGGCTGCCTGTTATGGATATCCCTGAAAAATCGAAATACCATGGTAAATTTTCCTATTTTACTTTACTTTTTTGAAAAATACGTGTATAATAGAAGCATTCCAATCTGAAGAAAGAAGGTTACTTTTAATGCAGTCCAAAAAATTATATCAAAACCCTGTTTTCTGGCTCTGCTGTACGCTCATCTGGTGCAGTATTATTTTCTGTTTCTCTGCCCAGGATGCAACTGCCTCTACTGCAGTCAGTGATAGTGTATTACATAAAATTGCAAAAATCTGCACCGCATGGATTCCAGCAGATGCAGCAGAAATAGATAGTGAAAATCACGCCTCCATGGCGTTTCTCATTCGTAAAATTGCACATCTGACGCTTTATTTTATCCTTGGACTATTCTCCTCCGCCACAATGCTTTCTTTTGCAAACAAACATCACCGCTCTCTGTCGGCTGGCTGGTTCTGTGCGTGGAGTTTTTGCATTTTTTATGCTGCTACAGATGAATTTCATCAGCTTTTTGTACCGGGAAGAACCGGAAGAATCCTCGATATTGGGATTGATAGTCTTGGTGCACTGCTTGGCAGCTTATTGCTGCTGTTCTTTGTACAGCGTTCTGTCCATCGAAATCAAAATCCAGAAAATGGTGTTTGATCATACTGCTTTCGCAAAATGGCAATTGCACGCTTCTCCAGCCGTGAGACATATGAACGGGAGATGCCCATCTTTTTCGCAACCTCTCGCTGTGTCATAGGAATCTTTCCATAAAGCCCATACCGATATACCAAAATTTCCACTTCCCTTGGAGAAAGATCCTGTTGCAGAAACTGATATAACTGCTGCGTCTGCATTTGAGCAGCTACCTGTTCCTGAATATCACTGCCATCGTCCATAATATCCAGCAAAGTCAGCTGATTGCCGTCCTTATCGGTATCAATGGGTTCTCCCATAGAGACTGCATCTCCCTGCTTCCGACAAGTGCGGAAGTGCATTAGAATTTCATTTTCGATGCAGCGGCTTGCATAAGTGGCAAAGCGTGCCCCTTTTTCATAGTCAAATGTAGAAACGGCTTTCATCAGTCCCACTGTGCCAATGG
>DYCW01000036.1 GCA_019417865.1 Ruminococcus sp.
CCGTCCGGTAGGGTGATGGTCGATGGTCTGGGCGTTGGCGATGTCGGCTCAATTGTATTGCGTGATCGGAAGCATCTGGCTCAGGATGGTTTGATTATCGTTGTCATTGGCATTGAGCGGACTGCAAATTTGATTGTTTCCGGTCCAGATATTATCTCCAGAGGTTTTGTCTATGTACGGGAATCAGAGGAACTGATGGAAGAAGCAAGACAAATTCTGTTGGATACCTTGCAGCACTGTTCTGCACAGGAGTTGAAAGAGTGGGGAACCCTGAAAAATAAACTGCGGGATGTCCTTTCTGATTATATTTATGGAAAGACCAAACGCAGTCCGATGATTTTGCCCATTATTATGGAAGTCTAAGAGAACGCTGCCGTGTAACAGGGGGTGTGAACGATCAAAAACAAACTGAGACGAATTCTGCTGTTGGTGACAGGTGTGCTGATGCTGCTGAGCCTCGCAGTGCCGTTAGTTGCAATTTCTTTTCTATATGATAATTGTAATGCTGCACTGCTGTTTTTGCCCGCACTGCTATTGAATGCACTCTTTATTGTGCAGTTGTTTTTTGCGTTTCGCCGACGGTATCCAATTAACCGGATTCGGGCAGATATGAGCAGTGCAGAAACACCGGTGCTGGAACAGCTGACAGTGCCGGTTGTACTGGTGCAGGAGAATGGTAGTGTATTTTGGTATAATACAGCGTTTGCTGATCAGATTTTGCAGGAGCCAGGAAAGGGAAAACAGCTGGTGCAGCGATTGCTGCATCTGCATACTTACGCTTCACAGCCGCAAGATCAGATCGTAGAATTTCAAAATCGCAGCTATCAGGTGCATAGCATCTCCTGTATGGCACAGAAAGATGCTGCCCCACTGCATGCCTTCCAGTTTACAGATGTCACAGAGCTGCTGCAATGGAAGCGGGATTTTGCCAGTGCAAAGCCGTGTGTACTGCTTTTGGTCATTGACAGTTATGATGATATTTTGCAGTATGCCAAAGAAAGTGAAAAGGCACAGGTTTCTGCTGAGGTGGAAAAAGTGCTGGAGCAGTTCATGGCAGGGACAAACGGTGTGATTCGT
Source organism: Ruminococcus sp. (assembly GCA_019417865.1). Classification (GTDB taxonomy): domain Bacteria; phylum Bacillota; class Clostridia; order Oscillospirales; family Ruminococcaceae; genus Ruminococcus_C. Next base: position 1,078 of record DYCW01000036.1, read on the forward strand.
AAAATTGAAAATGATATGTTCTATGCGGTGATGGAAACACGGCATCTGCGTTTGATTATGCAGGAAAAATTTAAAGTATTGGATGAAGCCAGAAAGATCCTGGTCAATGGTCGGATCCATATTACATTTTCCATTGGGGTCGGTTTTGGTGCAGAGTCACTGGAAGAGAGCGAAAAATTTGCACACCAGTCACTGGATATGGCACTGGGACGGGGTGGCGATCAGGCAGCAGTGAAAACGGAAAATGGATTCTGCTTCTTTGGCGGGACATCCAAAGGTGTGGAGAAAAAATCCAAGACAAAAATTCGTTCGATTGCCACTGCTTTGCAGGAGCTGATTGAAAATGCGGATCAGGTATTTCTAATGGGTCACCGGTTTGGCGATTTGGATGCAATTGGTTCCGCCTGTGGTCTGGCTGGTGCCATTGATATGATGAAAAAGCCGGTTTCGATTGTGGTCAATCAGAAAAATTGTCTTGCCGGTCAGCTGATTCAGCGGATGAAAGATGCCGATCGGCCGCCGGAGTTTATTGAACCGGAAGAAGCGATGGAGCGGGTCAGCAATAACAGTCTTTTGATTGTCGTGGATACGCATAATAAAGATATTTTGGAGAGTGTGGAGCTGTACAAGGCTTGTCGTTATGTGGCGGTGATTGACCATCATCGAAAGAATGTCAACTTTATTGAAAATGCTGTTTTATTTCATCACGAGCCGTATGCCTCTTCTGCATCGGAGATGGTGACAGAAATCATCCAGTATTTTCGTTTGGATGGGGAGATACCGGCAGCGAATGCAGATGCCTTGCTTGCTGGCATTACATTGGATACCAAGAATTTTGTCATGCGAACCGGTGTACGAACATTTGAAGCAGCAGCGTATCTGCGGAAAATCGGTGCAGATACCATACAGGTCAAGTCTCTGTTTTCCAGTACGATTTCCATGTATCAAATACGTTCACAAATCGTGGCACATGCAGAAATTTATCATAAGAGTGCCATTTCCGCTGTGAAAATGCAAGATGCCGATACTCGTGTGATTGCGGCACAGGCAGCCGATGAGCTTTTGGGCATTCAAGGCGTAGAAGCGTCGTTTGTATTATTTCCAGACCAAAATGGTTTCAGCATTTCTGCCCGTTCTTTGGGGGCAATGAATGTGCAGCTGGTTATGGAAGAACTGGGCGGCGGCGGACATCAGACCATGGCAGCCACACAGATTGCCGGTGTCACATTGCAGGAAGCAAAGGAACGGCTTTTGCAGGTATTGGAAGCTTATGAAGAGAAAAAGTAAAAGAAAGGCAGGAGGACATTTATGAAGGTAATTTTTTTGCAGGACGTAAAAGGATCTGGAAAAAAGGGAGAAGTAAAAAATGTTGCAGACGGCTATGCACGCAATATGCTGTTGAAGAAGGGGCTTGCAGTGGAAGCAACGCCGAAAGCACTTTCCGAACTGGCAGGCAAGCAGTCTTCTGCTGCTCACAAGATTGATGTGGAAAAGCAGCAGGCAAAGGAAACCGCAGATATTTTGAATGGCAAAACCGTGAAGGCGGTTGCAAAGGCTGGAACAGGCGGACGACTGTTCGGTGCCATTACTGCTGGTAATATTGCAGATTTGATTGCACAGCAGTATCTGTCTCTTAT
>DYCW01000360.1:0-1096 GCA_019417865.1 Ruminococcus sp.
ATGGTGTTCCTGTCCACACCTACCTGCTGACCAAACACAACCCTCGTCAAATTGCCATGCCCACTGCTAGGATGCAAGACAGCATTCAGGGCATTACCATTCATAATACCAACTGCAAGCCGCTGCTGCACGGCATGACCGACGCAGAACAGTACACTTGGAAAACCGTGCAGGGACAAATGCGGGATGTACGCGTGCATTTTTATGTAGATGCATTTGGAGCCTGGCAAACACTGCCGCTTTCCCTGGCAGGCTGGCACGCCACAGACGGTGCCGGCGACGGCAACCGCCATACCATTGCCATAGAGTGTATTATGTCACCGGCATACACTGTGGCAGACCGAATGGCAGAGGACAACTGTGCTCGCTTAGCAGCTTATCTGCTGATGCAATTTCAGCTGCCGCAGAACGCTCTATTTACACATACATATTGGCTGCATATGCGAGATGGTGCAGTCGGCAGCCGCAGAATGTTGAACACTGCATTTCATCCGTATAAAATGTGTCCATCCTATATTCTGCCACACTGGGAACAGTTTGAGCAGCAAGTTGGTGGGTATTATCAACGCTTGGCTATGCCGATTGCAATAACCGCATAAAACGATGTCTTCTTTCCTACACCAATTTGACCGCAGGGAAATCTGCGGTCAAATTGGTTTCGCTTGGTTGTATATTTTTACTTTATATGCAGATAATAGCGATACAATCTGTACTGAAACGGTACAATTTGAAAAATGGAGGATACAATTCATGAAAGCAACAGGTATTGTACGCCGGATCGATGATCTCGGGCGTGTTGTGATTCCAAAGGAAATTCGCCGTACGATGCGGATTCGGGAGGGAGATCCTCTTGAAATTTATACCAGCAATGACGGTGAAGTCATTTTTAAAAAATACTCTCCGATTGGTGAGATGGGCGAACAAGCTGCACAAGTTGCAGACATCATGCATCGACTGGCGGGCTGTCCAGTTGCCATTTTCGACCGTGACCATGTCGTATCGGTCTCCGGTGCAGCCAAAAAGGAGTGGAATGCCAGACGGGTTTCTCCGGAACTGGAAGAGTTGATGGAAAAACGCAAAATGTATTACGCAGAAG
>DYCW01000360.1:1106-2179 GCA_019417865.1 Ruminococcus sp.
ACACGGCATGATGCCAGCAGAAGGCGTAGAGAAAAATGCAGTTGCCTGCCTACCGATTATCTCCGCCGGCGATGTCACCGGTGCAGTTGCCTTTTTGGATGACGGCAGTGGGACAGCCGTCAATCACTGTCAAAAAACATTGATTCAGGCAGCTTCCCAGTTCCTCGGCAAGCAGCTGGAATCCTAACAAATCACAACTACAAATACTGCGTTGCTGCATGCGGACATTTCCCATGCAGCAACGCTCTTTTCCATCCATTTCTTCTTTCTACGGTTGTCTGATGCTGTGGAAAGCTCCTTCTTTTTTCCACATTTTTTAGAAAAGGAATGCAAATTTCTGTCAAAAAGATCGTGCAGCCCGACGATTTTCTCCCAACTTTCAAGTTGATTTTCAACATTCAACCACGTTTTCAACAGTTTGTGGAAAGAAAAACTGTTGGAAATACGATTCTTTTTCCGACTTTCCACAATCTCCAAAAATATTTCCCTCTCGTCTGTGAAAAACACGGCTCATTTTCATGTTTTCAACTTGTTGTGGAAAACCGTGTTGAAATATTTTTGAAAGCGGTGGACAACGAAAAAATGTATATCCAAACAGGTTTTGCAGATACTACGAATACGCAAACTACAGTGAGGTGAAAAAGCAAAATGAAAACGATAAAATGGCTGCCAGCGATGCTGGCAATTGTATGTTTAACGGGCTGCGGCGGCAAAACAAACAGCAGCAGCCAAACAGATACCACAACCGAGTCTGTTGGTGACCATATCGTCACGGATGTAAGCGATATGGTGGATGATATCGGTGAGGCTGGAGAGGATGTGCTGACGGATCTGGGCGATGCGGCAGAAGATGTCAAGGATGACCTGACTGGAAACGACCATTCTGAAACCAATGCAGATACCACCGATGAAACCAACACCGAAACAGAAACCACTACAAAATAGTTTGTGTACCGCAAACAAGCCAAAAAACCGCCTCCCAATCCAGAGAGGCGGTTTTGTTTTGTAAAGGATGGATGCCATTACGTCTCCTTTTTATAGGTTTGCACAAATTGGAAAACACTCCCCTGTGC
>DYCW01000361.1 GCA_019417865.1 Ruminococcus sp.
ACTTAATATAACTATATTTTGTACACAATTATTTATTATATAAAATTTAAATTTGGCATTCCATAAAAATGTTGCAAAAACACAGAAAATCCATTGACAAAAAAAGCACATTGTGATAAAATAACGGTGAGATGGTGTCATTTTTATACCATTTCACCCATAAAAACAAAAAGATAGAGATAAGAAAGTGGGAATTGGAACATCATGAAAAAACGCATTTCTTACTATGTGGCTGCCCTTGTCGGAAAAGCCATGATTCACGGAATGCATCTGATGAAGCGAAATGCGACAAATCTGCCGGGCGAAGCTGCCTTAAAGCTCTGTCCGCAGTTGCTTTCACAATTTCAGATGCCGAAAAATGTAATTCTCGTCACCGGCACCAATGGAAAGACAACTGTCACCAACCTCATTGGCAATGCCTTGAAAAAGAGAGGTGACACACTGATTACAAACCCATTCGGCGGGAACGTCGATACAGGGATTGCCTCGCTGCTGCTCGCAAATTCCAACTTGGACGGTACCCTGCGTGCAGATACTCTGCTGTTGGAAATGGATGAACGCAGTGCAGAACGGATTCTGCCGTATGTGCAGCCAGATTATCTGGTTTGCACCAACTTGCAGCGGGATTCTATGAAGCGGAATGCACACGTGGAATTTATTTTTGATTTTCTCAATCGGAATATACCAAAGAAAACGACACTGATTTCCAACGCAGATGACCTCATTAGCAGTGCACTTGCACCCAATAACCCGCATGTTTATTTCGGCGTGTCCCTGCTTCCAGGTGAAGTGCCGACCAATGACAGTCTGGTCTGTGACATTGTGAATTGCCCGAAATGCGGCACACGGCTGCAATTTCAGTTCCGGCATTATAACCACATTGGTCAGGCTGTCTGCCCAAAGTGCGGCTTCTGCAATGCAAAGGCAGATTATCAACTCACCGCAGTGAAGGACTGCACGGCAACCATTCTGCATGATGGAAAAGAGGAACACTATTCCATTCCAAATGACAGAATTACAGATATTTACAACGCAGCGGCAGTCATTGCTTTTTTGCGTACCTATGGGCTCTCGGAACAACAAACAGCCACCTGTATGCAAAACAGTGAAATTGTAAAGTCTCGTTATGATACCCTCGCCTCACATGGCAAGCCGGTTTTTATCACATTGGCAAAGGGGCAAAATCCCATCGCCTGCTCTGCTGCGTGTGACTTTGTCCGGAAAGAATCCGGCAAAAAGGCTGTCATTCTCATTCTGGAGGATTTTTACGACCGCCGCCGCACCTCAGAAAATATCGCCTGGATTTATGAAACAGACTTTGAATTTCTCAAACAGGAAGACATTGTACAAATTATCGTCGGCGGAAAACGGGCAACAGACTATCTGGTTCGCCTGCTGATTGCTGGAGTAGACCGCAGCCGCATTTTCTGCTGTGCCAGTGAAACGGAAACCGTACAGCATTTACAATGGGACAAGTTTGATAAACTGATGATACTGTATGACCTGTATAATACAGAATCACTTGCACAAATCAAACAGCAGTTGCAAAAGGAGGCAGAAGCATGAACAATTGTATCATTGAGGCACTGTATCCGGAAATATGCAACTTGTTCGGTGACACCGGAAACCTGCGTTATCTGCGGCAGTGTCTGCCAAATGCACGAATTTTAGAAACGGCTCTGAATGACGAACCATATTTTATAAAGCATCCGGTATCTATGGTTTACATCGGACCGATGTCAGAACGCACACAATGTGCCGTTATTGCCCGGCTCTCTCCCTATCGGGAACGCATTGCGGAATGCATTGCAAATGGTACGGTTTTTCTGGCAACCGGCAATGCAATGGAAGTATTCGGCAAACAGATCACAGACAGGCAAACCGGTGTAACAGAATGTCTGGGGCTGCTGGATATTACAACCACACGAGATATGATGCACCGCTTTTACAGTTTGGTACTTGGCACATACAATAAATTGCAAATGGTGGGGTTCCGTGCACAATTCACACGTTCTACACTGGGGAAAACAGAAACACCATTTTTGCAGGTCACAAAAGGCACACCTATGTGCGAAACCGCACGCATCGACGGCATCCAGAAACACCATTTTTATGGCACCTATCTGCTCGGTCCGATGCTCATTCTCAACCCTTACTTTACGAAACAGCTTCTACGGCAAATGACAGGAGAAGAGATGCCGCTTGCCTTTGAAAAAGAGGTCATCGCCGCCTATCATGCACGGTTGGCAGATTTTCAAGATAAACGGGTTGGCATTCATTAAATAAAAACAGAAAAACGAACAAATATGGAAAAGCCATATAAACAGAATGACCGGAAGGGATATTTTCCTCCGGTCATTCTCATATCTATGATGATAATTTATTGCCTTCATACAAATATTCATTAAGAGGATAAAATTCTTCTACATGGGAGGATCTGCTGTTTTTTACAATAACATAGACAGAGTCACCCTCCACAACTGCATCAAATCTGCTCTTCCCCACTTTCACTTTATTCTCATATCCATAAAAATAAATACCATATTCATGGTTACGTTTGTTTCTTTTGTAATGATAACTCTTACCCGAAACAGTTGTAATTTCCACATGCCAGTTATCTTCTGTCAGTTTTGTAGCATCCATGAGAAAATACACGCCGATCCCCATCATGACAAAAATAGCACTTGTAATCAATAAGCCATATTGATTTTTGCTATATATTTTTCGCCTTTTTTCGTCGGCTTCCTTTTTCTTTTTTCTTCCCATAGAAATTGCAATTCCCACAAAAGTAATCACCATTACAAAAATCACAACTGTAAAAATAATGGCTGCCATTTGTCTCCTACTTGTAATATCTTCTATTATCATGCTATCTGTAAGATAGATTTTATTTTGCATGCATTGCCCCCCTGCTTTAATATATCTGTTTAAGCCTCTATTTTCGCTTCCAGAAAAAATAAGATTTTATAGTTATAATACTGTCTCTTATACACATCTCCGAGCCCAC
>DYCW01000362.1 GCA_019417865.1 Ruminococcus sp.
AAATAATTTTGTTGTTCCGATGTTCCAGGTGTTAAACAGGTTCTGAAATTGTTTTTAAAAAAAGTATGAAGAAAAGTGCATCAAGACCTGGAACATTGGAACGCCCCTATCGTTTTTGATAGGGGCGTTTTCATGTTATATACCTAAAAGAAAGTCAGAATAATCTTCTTCTCCTTTTATCGTTTTGACGGTATCGGTAATGAGTGAATAATCGCAAAGCATATCCTCGATTTCATCAGCAGAATAGCCATAGTCAAGAAGCATAATTACATCATCTTCATTAATACCATAGCAGTTGCACAGTTCAAGCAGGAGCTGTTCATGCTGGTTGTAATAATCATCTTCCCAGTCATCATAGCGTCTCAGCCATGAATCATATCTGAAATCTTCTTTTCTTTCAAATATGCAACGGGTAATCATTCCACTGCTGTCGATTTTGAGAATATCCCCGTGAGCCGTTTCTATTCTGGTGCAGGGAAAATGCTGTAATCTTATTTGTTTCAGAGCGTTTTTCATGATGGATTCGGTTGATGCATAAATGTAAAGTCCCAGCATTTCAAGGTGGAGCAGGTACATGGGATTACTGCCTTTGATGATGTACAGCGAATTTTCTTCGTCAAGAACCGTAAAAGCAAAGTTTCCCTGCACCATTTCAGCCATATTTATAAGGCTGTCAAAATCAAGTCTGCCTTGCTGTTCAATAAGCTGAACTGCAACATAGCTGTCAGTTTCAATGTGGGTATCAGGCAAATTTTCCGTCTTGCGAAGTTCAACGTCATTATACAAAACTCCATTGTGAGCAAATGCAAATTCTTTGTCCGCATGACCAGAGAACGGATGATTGTTCTGATTGTATTTCTGATTGCCTTGAGTAGTCAGACGAGTATGTCCCATAATTGCTGTTGTGCCGTCAGGAGCATTAAAATGGATTTTATGTGCAGGTTTTGGACGTTTGTAAATCGTAACTCTGCCATCACGAATATATGAGATTCCAGTGGCATCCGTTCCACGTTCCTCCGCAGCATTAGCAAGTGCCTGTGTAAGTTTTTTCAGGACTTTGTATGGTACGATGTGCTTGTAGTCAAGCCAGCCGAATAATGCACACATAATTATAATTCCTCCGTTTCTTCAACTTTTTCATTGATGTACAGACTTCTTTCTTTGAGATACTGAATGAGTTCAGGTTCGGTTATTCCTGCCACAAATTCAGACCACGAAAGTTTTCCGATTTCTTCATCGTCCATAAGAACAGCAAGCTCGCAGATTTTGTTTACCAGTTCCAAAGTGGCAATAAGTGTATTGTATTTGAGCGTACCCCTGAAAAGTCTAAACTCAATAGTGTGGTAGTTGCAGAGATTTACAGCAACATATCGACCGTAATTTTTCTTTGCCTTGTCCATGATAGCTTTTGGCGAGTTTTCATAGCCATATCTGGCCGCCCATCGGTTCATAGCGTATTCCGAACGGCGTGAAAATTTTAACAGTTCATTCCAGTGATGTTCAACGAAGTACAGAATACGACTGATAACTTCGTCCTGCTCATCACTGTTTTCTCCGAGTGAATCACGGTTTACATGAACGTGAAGTCCGCAGGTTGAAGTCTGGTGAGAACGATAACCAAGCCTTACAGCATGATGCATAATGTCTTCCCAGCAGAAATCCTTGTGATATTCAAGCGACATCGGGTGTGTAACTATCTCCATGCCATCGTCAAGGCTACCATCAGTTTTTATGTAGATGTGTTCGCCTCTCATGTTTGCGATGTCAAGAAGTTCCTCTGCGTATTCATCATCTTTACCTGCTCCATCGATTTCAAGCTCTACGCCGAAATAGCGGTTAGAATCACCATAGAAAATCGGTTCAGGTTTGTAGCCGTATTCGTGGATTGAAGCATTTCTGCGTATCTTTTGATAGCATTCGTGACAAAAATAGCCATCATCGTACTCATAAGCATCATCATTGTGAATGAGTGCATCGCATTCTTCACAGCGAGTGTAGTGGTAGTCATAGCATTGCCTGCAAAGACTGGTGTAATCATCACCTTCGGCATCTTCGCTCCAGATTCTTGCACCGCAGCAATCACAGACTGTTGTGTAATCGTCCAGGCAATCGGAGCATAAAATTTCACCGTCCAGTTCGCCATAATCGTCCGTGTCGATAAGTTCTCCGCAGTGGGAGCAGTAGATTTTTTCTTCGTTCATTGTTTTTTCCTCCATAAAATAAAAATTGCCCTCTCGGAATTTACCGAGAGGGCATTGTGTTTGGTTGCTTAATACTCAGATGCGAGTAACATAGTGCTGTATTCGTCACTATCTATGATGTAAACTTTTGCTGTGATTGGGTTGTCTATCGGAATAAGGTATTCCTTGCGGTATGCAGGTTGTTCTGAAAAGTGTGTGATTTTCTGAATGCTATTAAGAGTTTCAAGCTTGAATACCTGAAAATAATCTCTTTCTTCTGGTAATCTGTCGATACAGTTCCACATAAAAAGCTGGAGTCCAATCGGTATTTCCGACTGAACTCCTTTTGTCAGATAACGTTGATTGTTAAACATATTTCCCTCCATGATTTATTTGAGAAGTTCAGCAGTTATTCTTGCACCGAGTTTCATTCCTGCTTTTGTGGCAGAGTAAAATATTACTGATGAAAGCATCCCGATAAGGACATCCAGTTCTGATGTTTGTTCTGCTGATAACTTATTCTCATAAAATTCTTTAAGCTGCAAAGAAACTTTATTGTATTCTGGATTACTTATAAGAGTTGAATCAAGATTTATTGCAAACTTTTCTGCCAGTTCGTCCAGTATGTCCATAAATTATACCTCCGTTCATTTGTTATGCTCCTATGTTCCGCCCGAAGGCGGTTTTGACCTATGCGGTCACACCACTTTCGTAAAATCAGTACCTGACATAGATTCATGATTATGATATATAATCAAAAATTTATACCCATACAAAGAACTCCACTCAGAATAAACTGAGTGGAGTTTTTGGATTTTAGCAGGATTTTATTGATACTCATTTACAATGTCGGTATAAGATACAAGGGTTACATTTCCAAGCTCCGCCGCCTTATCGATACAGCCTTGCGTAAAACCTGATTTTGCGAACAAATAATAGTGCATATTCTTGTAAGAGAAAAGATGACTTCTTTTTATGAGCAGTTCCAGAACACTTTGATCCACTTTTTCATTTGTCCATTTACATTCGCCAAATACAGCGGTGTTTTTATCCTGTTCACCCATAATGTCAATTTCAGTCTGAGCCTTTTGGATAGGATCTGTACCCCACCAGCGTCCGAGAGATGTAAATTCTATAGGACTTCTGCCATCAATCAGCAATTTCCATAGATACTGTGTACAGATATCTTCAAAGACTTTGCCCATGTAGTCGGACAGATGCGGTTTGA
>DYCW01000363.1 GCA_019417865.1 Ruminococcus sp.
GTGCTGTTTCATTCACGATTTTATTATACTGCATTTTTTACAAAATTCATACAAAATTCGTTGCACTTTTATCAAATTTGTTCTATAATAAACAAGAAAGGAGGGCATATCCTATGACATATCACCGAGAACTGCAGCACCGGCTCTTCCAACAGCAGGAGGACAACGTCACACACATGGAGTATGAGCAGGAATGTAGTTATTATGAGGACATTGTGCATGGAAGATTGGACAGGCTGCACTTGCAGCTGATCGAACCAGAGAATATTTATGCCTATAATACGGACGAATATGGACAGCTTTCTAAAGACTCCCTGCGGAATCTACGGTATCATTTTGTGGTTTCAGTTGCTATTATCACTCGTCTTTGCGTGGAAAACGGACTGGATCAGGAACTGGCTTATACTTTGAGTGATCTGTATATCAACAAAATGGATGAACTGCCCACTGCGGAACAGATTATCCGACTTCAGAATGAAATGATCATTGATTTTACACAGAAAATGGCGAATTTGCCCAAACAGCAGGGCTATTCGATGCATGTGATCAAGGGCATGGAATATATTTGCCGTCATCTGCACCAGCGGCTCACTGTATCAGAGGTTGCAGAGGCACTTTCCGTGAACCGCAGTTATTTTTCTGCCCTTTTTGCCAAGGAAACCGGTCTTTCTGTCAGCCATTTCATCCGACAGGAAAAACTCCATGCTGCTGCGAACATGCTTCGATTTTCAGACTATTCTTATACAGATATTGCGGAGTATTTTGGATTTTCCTCTCAAAGTCACTTTATTCAATGCTTTCAGAAAGAGTTTTCCTGTACACCTGCCGTCTATCGAAAACGATATTTTCAGAAAACCTTTACACATACAAATGCAACAGAAAAATAGACAAAAAAATATCCTGACGACCATTGCCGTCAGGAAAAAGAAGGAATAATAGAAAATAAAACAAAAACAAGGGGAATTGGGGATTATGAAATCCATTTTTAAGATACCATATAAACCTTAAAATAGTCTTAAAAATCGGGTGCATCCTCTTAAAGTTTACAGAAATAGGAAGGAATGAGGCGTTTATGAATCAGATTGTATTTGATATGGATGGTGTTTTGTTTGCAACAGAGGCACTCAGTGACCGTCTGTGGAAGGAAATGATGGAGGAAGCCGCTATGCCGGAGATGGTGACTGTCCTGCAACAATGCCGTGGCAGAAACCGCACCGATACCCGTGCATTTTTTGCAGAAAATTATCCGGATTTTCCGTATGTGGAGATGGAAACAGAAAAACGGCGGAGGATGTTGGCAGAGTTGGACAAGCACGGAATGCCGGTGATGAAGGGGGCAGAGGCTCTTTTGCAGGCGTTACGGGCAGCGAATTGGCATGTGGCACTTGCGACATCGACGAGTCGAAAGACCACCATGCATCATTTAGAATTGTCTGGTTTTGTGCAGTATTTTGATGTAATTGTCACTGGGGATCAGATTACACATGGCAAACCACATCCGGAAATTTATTTGACTGCTTGTGAAAAGCTGCAATGCTGTCCGACGGAGACATATGCAGTAGAGGATTCTGAAAACGGTGTAAAAAGTGCTCATGCAGCCGGTATGCGGGTGTTAATGGTGCCGGATCAGGTGGCACCGACAACCGAACTGCGGCAGATGGCGGAAGCAGTGCTGCCGTCATTGGAGGCGGTACAGAAGCGGCTGGGATTGATAATGTGAGAGGACGATTGGCT
>DYCW01000364.1 GCA_019417865.1 Ruminococcus sp.
TCATTACGCCGTCCCCAAACCGTCGCAAGTAGGCAGTAACAATGCCGAAATAGATCGTAGAAATTGCTGTTAAAATTCCGCCGTGTAGACGGCTTATTTTGCTGCTGAATAGATATAGTCCAATACAAATCAAGTATAGCGGTGCGTCTTCCTTGACCAAAAGTACAAGTGCACCACTCAGGTAGAGCGTCCACCATTTTTTTCGTTCGATGCTCCAAAAGAGCCACATCAGCAGCGGTGGTAGGAATGCATTTTCATGAAAATCAAAATAGCAGGGACCAATCAGTGAGCTGCTGAACAAATAGGTAATGCAGAGACATAAGGTTGTCCATGGGGAAAACTTGCGGTTTTTTGCAATCCAGTATAGTGGCAATATGCCACTGAAAACAATGATTGGCTGTATTAACAGCAGTGTTTCTGCATGGGGAAACAGCAGGTAAATGGGTGCAAGCAAATAATAAATCGGGGAAACGTGCACGGCAAGATGAGATAGTTCTTTTGCCCGTTCACAGGTAACCTGCATCGTGCCGTCTGTGATAATAGAGTGGTACATTTGCACAAAGATGCCGAGGTCAAAACAGCTGGTTCCAAAGATTTTATGCTGGTATATTTGCGTAATGCCAGTAAATAATACTACCAGTAGTGTCAAGGCAATGACTAAAATGATACAAATTCGTTTGGAGAGCCGACGGGTTTGTAATAGCATTTTGCGGTCAACCGCATATTTTGCTACAATCCATAGCAACAACAGACCAGCGACAGCTGCCGGAAATCCATTGCCACGCCAAAGTGCCATCAATAAAAAGAAACTGGTTGCACAGAGAGCAAATATTTTGTCAAACCGTTCCCATCTTAACAGATACCGCAGAGCGGTTGCAATAGAAAAGCAAAGGAAAGTAAAAGAAAGTATCTGCGATAGAGGAACTGCAAGAATATAGTTCATCCAATCAAAAAGCGGTGGACGGTCATCCAGTTGGTTTACAACAATGAATATTGCTGAAACGGTCAGATAGGAAATCAGCACTCGAAATAATGCATCAGCAGGTGTGCCAAAAATATCTCGTATTCGTTCTCGTCTGGTGAGCGGCGGCGGTATTTCTGTCTCATTTGCCGCTAATTGCGACTGTTGTAAGTCTTCTTGTTTTTCCATGGATGCAATCCTTTCTTTTTCTCATTTTCTTGCCGAACAATAGTCGGCAATCACTTGTTATTATACGGCATTTCGGGCATATTGTCAATATATGCGTTTTTTCTTTTCATAAAAATTGAGGGAGTAAGCAAGAAAAATAACATCAAAAAAAGTCCGCCCATCAGCAATGATACTGTGAGCGGACAATATAAAATAAATCGTTCTTTAATATGTTATAAAAGGCGAAAAACAGCGTCATAAATATTTTTTGCAATATCAGCACGATTCATCGTATATAGATGAATTCCATCCACATCTTGTGCAATCAAATCCACAATTTGTTCGATGGCATAGGCAATGCCGGCATCCCGCAGGGCTTCTGGATTGTCCTCATACTTGCTGATGATGTGTAGGAACTTTTTTGGAAGGGTTATCTTACATTGTTTCACTATATGTTCCATTTGTTTTTTATTTGTCACTGGCATAATCCCTGCTGTAATGGGAATGGAGATACCAGCTTGTAC
>DYCW01000365.1 GCA_019417865.1 Ruminococcus sp.
GGTTAATAGGGAAGTCCCCTTTTCGTCTGTTTGTGTTTTGTCTATCTTTTGAATACCCCAGAAATCTCCCATAGACAGGTCACCGACACGAGGAAAAACCGAAAATTTACACTGATGACAGCAAGGACGCAGACCAATATTTTTTTGGAAAATATTTTGATAAGCGTCATTTTCTCGATAAGTGCCAAGATAGGGTTTTCGGTCATAAAAAAGAATATCCAGATTCGTACTTGTCCAACCGTGTGCTTTATTGCGGAATTGAATTGACCGTACACGATTGTTTGGAAACTTTTCCTCTAGATATCGATGCAGAACAGCTTGTGATGGAACACCATGACAAAGTAGATCAATTGTATAAAGTTGATTACTGTATTTGCTGCCAGCGATTTGCTTCATAGCAGCTACCTGACAAGGACAACCGGTAAAGAGAACTGGTTTGCCTTTTTTTAAGTAGGCAAGTGCCTCTCGATAAACCCATTCCGGATCGCTTTGTACATATTTTGAGCCACGCATCCGTGCAATACCCAGTTCGCTTTTGGAAATTTTAAGGGAAAGATGTTGATTCCTGTCAAATGCAGCTCCCACCACAACGCCTCTTTTTTTGAAAATGGCACGGGCAGCCAGTGTGAAAACACCGCCGGAGGAACTTCTCTCCCGAATTACATCTTTTGCCCGAACCGCATAGCAGGGCGGGTTGGTATCCTGATTGAGATTCTCCCAGTGCAGTACGGGACAAATTTGTTCGCATTTTTTACAGTTGATACAGAGTGCCGTTTGAATCACAGGATGTTGAAACCCTTCTGCATCCGGTTCCAGGAAAATTGCATCCTTTGGACAGATATTGCTACATCCACCGCAACCAGTACAGGTTGCTTTCGGCAGCTGCGGCGGAGAAATCAAATTGTTTTGTATCATTTTTTTGTCCCCACTGTTATTGTTTCTGTTTCCGCCTGCGGCAATTCCAAATATTTTTCCCAGAAGGAACGCTGCATCAGCTGTCTGCCGTTTTCAGCATAATCTTGTACGATAGCATCATAATACTGGTTAATCTGCCGGTAAAGTGCTTTCAGTCGTCGGAGGCATTGTTTTGCCTCTGCCGGATTTCGTTCGGTGACAAATCCCTTTCGGCTGCTGTAGTCGTAATTTAAAATGGTTTGTGTACGATAGACTGCACTTTGTTGTACGCCTTCTGTTGGCACAATATTGAATGCTCGTTTTACGGGAAGGCGAAGACCATTCATAGTCAAGCGGTTCAGAATACGCTGATGTAGTTTAGTTGCCGGGGGTGTTTTGCAAGCAGCTTCAAAAATCGGATAGGAAAATGCAACATTTTCTGTCAGATCTTCTGTATATTGCAGTTTGTAGCCCTGTTCCATGATTTTTTTGTGTAACGCTTCACCGTCCTGTGCCATGAGCCAGCTGACGCCACGCAAAAAATCTTCTACGCCCTGCATGAGCAGATTGGCATTTTTATAGCGATAGAGCCGCATTTCATTGAGTACATACTGTCGCAGTACACGGCAGCATGTCTTTTTAGAAAAGCTTATATGATGCAATGCCTGT
>DYCW01000366.1 GCA_019417865.1 Ruminococcus sp.
GTAATATGCTATAATGAGAACAGAATCCAAATTATATTTTGGAGGATTTTACAGTCACACAGCATGATTCAGGAAAGGTGGGTTCAATGTGCTTATCATTCGTTCTGTAAAGACAGAAGAGCAAATTCAACAGTTAGCAGAGATGGCAAGTCAAATCTGGAATGAATATTTTACAGAAATAATATCAAAAGAACAGATTACTTACATGGTAGAGAAATTTCAATCTGCTTCCGCTATAACAGAACAAATTCAGGATGGATATCAGTATTATTTTATTATCAATGATATGGAAATCATTGGATACTTCGGAATTTGTAAGCAAGAAGACAATACGATGTTTCTGTCTAAACTGTATTTGATAAAAGAACAGCGGGGAAAAGGGCATGCATCACAGGCATTTCGTTTTATCAAGGAAAAGGCACTGGAACAACGTTGCAGCAGCATTTGGTTGACAGTAAACCGTCATAATCAGCAGGCCATTGCCGTTTATGAACACCTTGGTATGCAGCGGATTCAAGAGAAGGCGACAGACATCGGAAATGGCTTTGTGATGGATGATTTTGTCTACAGTTTTTCGCTTTAAAATGCATCTTGTTTTTTGAATGGTTTCCCGCTTTTCTGGAAACAGATAAAAATACAATTTGCAACCTTGTGAAAAAATTATCAAAGACGGGGCAAGACTTTCTTTTTTCATCTTTTTTCTGCTTGCACTTACAGAAAAAAATAATTTACATCAAATTGCTTGAACAACGGCACGAGATATGATATAATAATAAACAGTGTGAAAGAATCGACGGCTTTCGTGTGTTGCACGGAGTGAAGCAGGGCTGTCGTATGGATTCAAATCGCATGACATTCTATTGCTTTTTATAAAAGCACAAACAAAATTAGGAGAGAAACTATGGAATATCGTATTGAACATGACTCCATGGGAGAGGTGAAAGTGCCGGCCGATAAGTACTGGGCAGCACAGACACAAAGAAGCAGTCAGAATTTCCCGATCGGCGTTGGACTGGAAACGATGCCGAGAGAAATTACCCATGCATTCGGCATTCTCAAAAAGGCTGCGGCAATGGCAAACCATTCGCTGAAGCCAGAAAAAATGACAGATGAAAAGCTGTCAGCCATTTCTCAGGCTTGTGATGAAGTAATGTCTGGTAGTTTGAATGCACATTTCCCGTTGGTTGTATGGCAGACAGGCAGCGGTACGCAGTCAAATATGAACGCCAACGAAGTAATCGCAAATAGAGGAAATGAAATTGCTGGCAAGAAACTGTTGCATCCGAATGACGATGTCAACATGAGCCAGTCCTCGAATGACACTTTCCCAACGGCAATGCACATCTCTGCTGTTATCGCCATTGAAGATAAGGTGCTGCCGGCAATCGATAAGCTGGTTGCAACCTTTCAGCGGCTGGAAGAAGAGAATGCAGGTATTGTAAAGAGCGGGCGGACACACTTGCAGGATGCAACACCGATTGCCTTTTCACAGGAAATCAGTGGCTGGAGAAGTACACTGGAACGGGATAAGGAAATGCTGCTTTCTGCCCTGCCTTATCTGAAAACACTGGCACTTGGTGGAACCGCCGTTGGTACGGGTCTGAATACACCAAAGGGCTTTGATGTGGCAGTTGCAAAAGCGGTTTCGGACATTACCGGTAAGGAATTCCGGACAGCAGAAAACAAATTCCACGCACTGACCAGTAAGGACGAATTGGTATTCGCACACGGTGCCTTGAAAGCACTGGCAGCGGATATGATGAAGATTGCTAACGATGTTCGCTGGCTGGCAAGCGGTCCTCGTGACGGCTTGGGTGAGATTTTCATTCCAGAAAACGAGCCAGGCTCTTCGATTATGCCGGGGAAAGTCAATCCAACTCAGTGCGAAGCAGTTACTATGGTTGCTGTACAGGTAATGGGCAATGATGTGGCTGTGGGAATTGCTGCTTCTCAAGGTAACTTTGAATTGAATGTATTTATGCCGGTCTGCATGTATAATTTCTTACAGTCTGCACGTCTGCTGGCAGAGGCAATTGTGTCATTCAATGACCACTGTGCATGCGGTATTCGTGCGAATAAGGAAAAAATGCACCATAATCTACACAACTCTCTGATGTTGGTAACCGCATTGAATCCATATATTGGCTATGAGAATGCAGCAAAGACGGCAAAGAAGGCATACAAGGAAAATATTTCCCTTAAGGAGGCTTGTGTTTCCCTTGGTTTCTTAACAGCAGAACGTTTTGATGAGGTGTTCCATCCGGAACAGATGGTCTGAGTCTGCTGTTTGCGTAATAGAAAATCTGCTTTTACAGTGTGATTTTTATGCTGTAAAAGCAGGTTTCAAAATTGAAAGAAAGGTAGTTTTGCTATGATATTCAGTTATTTCCCAGGATGTACACTGAAGACCAAAGCAAAGGAGCTGGATCGGTATGCAAGAGCCAGTGCAGAAGCATTGGGCTTCACGCTGGAAGAGCTTCCGGACTGGCAGTGCTGCGGCGGCGTATATCCAATGGCAAAAAATGAAACAGCAACAAAGCTCTCTTCCGTGCGTGCACTGGTTTCTGCCAGAGAAAAAGAGCAGGCATTGGTAACGCTTTGTTCTGCATGTCATAATGTGATCAAGCAGGTCAACCATGATATGCAGACGGATGCGGATATTCAGACGAAGGCGAATAACTACATGAAACTGGAAACGCCTTATACTGGTGAAACAGAAGTGCTGCATTATTTGGAAGTGCTGCGGGATAAAATTGGCTTTGACAAAGTGACAGCTGCGGTAAAGAATCCGCTGAAAGGCAAGAAAATTGCTGCTTATTACGGATGTCTGCTGCTGCGGCCGGGTAAGGTACTGCAAATGGATAATCCGGAAAATCCGAAAATTCTGGAGGATTTCATCCGGGCGATTGGTGCAGAACCGGTTCTCTATCCGCAGAGAAATGAGTGCTGTGGCGGATATATGACCATGGAGGAAAAGCGTGTTGCCGTTTCCAGAAGCAGTGCGGTAATGGACAGTGCCAAGGAATTTGGTGCAGAAATGGTGATTACAGCATGTCCGCTTTGTCTGTATAATCTTAAGAAGAACAGTGGTTCCGAGCTGCCTGTAGTATATTTCACTGAGCTGCTGGCGGAAGCACTGGGTGTAAAATAAGGAGGGGACGAGATGGCTGATTTGAAAGAACAGGTGCTGCGTACCAGCGGTGTCAATCCCCTAAAATGTATGCGTTGCGGAAAATGCTCTGCTACATGCCCTTCCTATGATGCAATGGAATACCATCCGCATCAATTCGTTTATATGGTAGAAAAAGGGGACATCGAAACCCTGATGCAGTCTGAATCAATTTATAAATGCCTTTCCTGCTTTGCTTGTCTGGAACGTTGTCCCAGAAATGTAGAACCGGCAAAACTGGTAGAAGCAGTGCGTCTGGCAGTGATTCGTCAGCAGGGACAAAATCATCTGAAGCCGGAACAGATTCCTGATATGCTGGATGAAGATCTTCCGCAGCAGGCAATTGTCAGTGCGTTCAGAAAATACAGCAAATAAGGAGGCATAGGCAATGCGGAGAATTGGTGTTTTTGTATGCCACTGCGGTACGAATATTGCGTCAACGGTTGACGTGAAAACCGTTGCAGAAACGCTGGGAAAAGAGCCAGCTGTTGTATTTGCAACAGATTATCCGTACATGTGTTCAGAGGCAGGACAAAACATAATCAAAGAAGCAATCAAGGAACATAAGCTGGAGGGCGTTGTAGTATGCTCCTGCTCTCCGAGAATGCACGAAGCAACTTTCCGGAAAGCGGTTGCTGCTGCAGGTTTAAACCCGTATATGCTGGAAGTAGCAAATGTGCGTGAGCAGTGTTCCTGGATTCATAAGAACAAAGAAGAGGGTACTGCAAAGGCAATTGTACTTGGACGTGCAGCCATTGCGAAGGTACAGCTCAATGCACCATTGACAGCTGGAGAAAGTCCTGTTGTGAAACGTGCACTGGTCATTGGCGGCGGGATTGCCGGCATTCAGACCGCTCTGGACATTGCAGAAGCAGGATATCCAGTTGATATTGTAGAGAAGGAACCAACCATTGGTGGTAAGATGACACAGATTGATAAGACATTCCCAACGTTGGACTGCTCTTCTTGTATCTTGACACCAAAAATGGTGGATTGTGCACAGAATGAAAATATCACGATCTATTCTTATAGCGAAGTAGAGGCTGTAACCGGTTTTGTTGGCAATTTTAGCGTAAAGATCCGCCGGAAAAAACGGTATGTAGATGAAACAAAGTGTACGGGCTGCGGCATTTGTACAGAAAAGTGCCCGGTTAAAAATGTACCGAGTGCATATGATCTGGGATTGAAGAATCATCGTGCAATTTATATTCCGTTTGCACAGGCAATCCCGAATGTAGCTGTTATTGATGCAGATTACTGCAATAAGTTGAAAAAGGGTAAGTGTGGCATCTGCTCCAAGTTCTGTTCTGCTGGGGCTATCAACTATGAGCAAGAAGATCAGATTGTAGAAGAAAAGTATGGTGCAATCATTGCAGCAACCGGCTATAATCCGATTTCTCTGGAAGGCTATGATGAATATGCTTATTCCCAGAGCAAGGATGTTGTGACTTCTCTTGAATTTGAGCGGATTCTGAAGGCAGATGGTCCGACAGAAGGACATCTGGAACGGCTTTCTGACGGTAAGCAGCCGAAGACGATTGTTTTTGTACAGTGTGTCGGCAGTAGACAGTCTGCAGATGCAGCACATGGCGGATGCGGTAAGGAATATTGCTCCAAGATTTGCTGTATGTATACAGCAAAGCATGCGATGTACTGCCGTGAAAAATATCCGGATACAGATGTTTATGTTTTCTACATTGACGTGCGGACACCGGGTAAAAACTACGATGAGTTCTATCGCCGTGCCGTAGAACAGTATGGCGTACATTACATTAAGGGTATGGTTGGTAAAGTTGCACCGCAGGCAGATGGTTCTTTGATGGTACAGGCTTCTGATCTGCTGTCCAACGAACAGCTGCACATCAAGGCTGACATGGTAGTACTGGCTGCGGCGATTGAGCCGAATAAGTCTGCTCGTCCGCTGGCAACGATGCTGACTGCAAGTATGGATACCAACGACTTCTTTACCGAGGCACATGCAAAGCTGCGTCCAGTAGAATCTCCGACCGCTGGTGTTTTCCTGTCTGGTGTTTGTCAGGGACCAAAGGATATTCCGGAAACCGTTTCTCAGGCAAGTGCCGCTGCGGCAAAAGCATTAGGTCTGTTGGCAAAGGATAAGCTCTCCTGCAATCCGTGTGTTGCACACTCTGATGAGATGATGTGTAATGGCTGCTCCAGCTGTGCAAATGTTTGCCCATACGGTGCGATTACCTATTCTGATAAAGAATTTCGTGGGCCAAACCGGACAACCCTCATTCGTCGTGTGGCATCTGTCAATGCGGCAGTTTGTCAGGGCTGCGGTGCATGTACGGTTGCATGTCCGTCCGGTGCAATGGATTTGAAGGGCTTCTCAACCAGTCAAATTATGGCGGAGGTAGACGCAATATGCAAGTAAATAATGAATTCAAGCCGAAAATTGTTGCCTTTTGCTGTAACTGGTGTTCTTATGCTGGTGCAGATCTGGCAGGTACAAACCGTGCCAATTATCCGGCAGACGTTAAGATTATCCGTGTACCATGCTCTTGCCGTGTGAATCCGATCT
>DYCW01000367.1 GCA_019417865.1 Ruminococcus sp.
GGATAATACTCATTATACAAAAAATTGGTACCGGTGTCAACAGGAAATTTCTTACTTTTTGATTTAATCAGAAATAAGTATAGAACTATTAAAAAAAGTTATAATAACATGGAAAAAAATTTGAAAAAAGGGGTTGACAAACGGGTTTATTTGTGATATAATGTGATAGTTGACTGATGAGATATTAGCTCAGTTGGCAGAGCATACGCCTTTTAAGCGTAGGGTCGAGGGTTCAAATCCCTCATATCTCACCAAAGAAAAGTGGAAGAAACAAGTTTGTTTCTTCCACTTTTCTTTTTAGTAAGTGCTCCTTCTATTTCCTAAACAGAACAACAAAACACCGTTCCAGTCATCTTATGCTGGAACGGTGTTCTGTTTTGAATGGATTGGATATACTATTTTATAAAAGGATTCCAATAAACGGTAGTAAAATGGCACCCAGTGCAATGACACCAGCAATTAGTAGGATGACTGCACGCATCAGAGTGGACTTCTTTTTTTCTTGTTTCATAGTACCCCCTCCTTTTGTACTGCTTAACCACGTCGCTTTTTTCGGTTATAATTTCCGGCGTTGTTTCTGCTGTATTCCCGATTTCTTCGGAAGTTGCCAGAACGAGAACTGCCAATGCGGGAATTCGAGCGATAGCCTCCATTTCGTTCCTCGTGCAGTTTTGCATGGACTGGATGTCCATTGATTTTTCCAGTCTGCATGGCATCAATGATGGAGGCGGATTCTGCAACAGGAACTTCTACGGTAGTGTATTTGTCATAAATATCAATTTTACCAAACTCTGAACCGGAGAGACCGGTTGCTTCTACCAGAGCACCAAGGATAAAATTGGGAGCCATACGTTCCTTGCGTCCCACATTGAAATGCACCTTGACTGTCTGGGAACCGCTGTGCCGTCCTTTGCGGATAGGCTTTGGAATGTCAAATGTCGGCAAATTTTTGGTAGCTGCTGTAATTTGTTCCTGTAGCAGCAGTGCCAGCAGAGTTTCAGCAGATGTGCCAGAGGAGAGCAGCTGTTCTGCCAGTTGTACAGCTTCCGCAGAAGGAGTGGCTTCGCCGCATTGTTCCTGTAAATGCTGTTGTAGATTGTCCAAAGCCTCTTTCTTCATTTCTGCAGCAGTCGGAAGTGTGATTTCTTCAATATTGGCTCTGGTATACTGGGAAATGGCACGCAGTTCCAGTTCCTGTTTTCTGCCGCTGATGATGCTGTAAGCGGTACCTTCTTTTCCAGCACGTCCGGTTCTGCCGATGCGGTGAATGTAGTATTCGTGATCCTGTGGCAGGTCATAGTTAAATACAGCGTCTACGCCCTTGACATCAATGCCTCGTGCTGCAACATCCGTGGCAATCAAAATGTTGCAGCGGCCGGTTTTAAAGCTATTCATGACCTGTGTTCGCTGCATTTGTTTCATATCGCCGTGTAGCCCAACTGCAGCAAAACCACGGTTTTGTAAAGCTTCTGTCAGTTCGTCTACCATTTTCTTGGTATTGCAGAATATCATGGAAGAAACCGGTTTTTTTGCTGCCAGTAGAAGATGCAGAGCATCCGTTTTTCTTCCCATTGGAACATTGACTGCATATTGTGCAATGGCATCCACAGTCCGGTGTGGACTTTGAATTTGTACCATAACAGGATCTTTTTGATATTGTTTGGTGATGGCAAGAATCGCAGGCGGCATGGTGGCAGAGAAGAGCACGGTTTGTCTGTTCTCTGGTGTTTGTGCCAGAACTGCTTCAATGTCTTCTCGAAAACCCATGTTTAGCATTTCATCTGCTTCATCCAGTACAATGGTACGCAGATGATCCAGTTTTAGGGTACGTCGGCGAAGGTGGTCTAACACTCTGCCGGGGGTGCCGACTACAATGTTGGCACCATTTTTCAAGGCATGGATTTGCCGTTCCATACTGGCACCGCCGTAGACGGCAACCGGTTTGATCCATTTTTTGAATTTTGCAAATTTTCCGATTTCTTCGCAGGCTTGCATGGCAAGTTCTCTGGTTGGACAGAGAATCAGTGCATAAACAAAAGGGTCTGCATCTTTTGCAATTTGTTCAATGATGGGAATGCTGAATGCTGCCGTTTTACCTGTACCAGTGTTAGACTTGCCAATGACATCTCGTCCTTCTAAGAGAAGGGGAATGGTTTTTGCCTGAATCTCGGTCATTTCTGTGAAATTTTGGTTTGCAATAGCATGCAGCATTTCTGCGGAGAGAGATGTATTTTGAAATTGCATGTTGGTTCCTTTCTTTTGTATAAAATGGAAGCGTATTCGTAGAAGATGCGAATACGCTTGCATTCTGAACAATGGGCAAAATTTTTTATGCGTCTGTTTCTTCCGGCATACTCCAGTTGTGATAAACATTCTGGACATCGTCGTTTTCTTCCAGATGTTCTAGCAGCAGATTCATCTTCTTAATCTGTTCTTCGTCTGTCAGTGTGGTGTAGGTCGCCGGAATTTGTTCTACTTCAGCGGAGAGAATATGGTATCCTTTTTCTGTCAAACCATCCCGTAGCTGTGACAGAACAGATGGGTCGCAGCTGATTTCTACGACATCCTCTTCTACAGAGAGATCATCTGCATCGAATGCGAAGCAGTCTTCCATGACAGTATCTTCATCTAGGTCAGTATTTTCGAGTACGACCATGCCTTTTTCTGAGAACAGGAATGAAACGCAGCCATTGGTACCAAGGTTGCCGCCGAATTTGTCGAAATAGTGGCGAATATCGCCGGCAGTTCGATTTTTGTTATCTGTCAGACACTCTACAATGACAGCCACGCCGTTCGGACCATATCCCTCATAGACGATGGATTCATAGTTGTTCTTATCGCCGCCGCCAGCCGCCTTTTTGATGACACGGTCAATGTTGTCATTTGGTACATTATTGGCTTTTGCCTTGGCGATTAAGTCACGCAATTTGGAGTTGCTGTTCGGGTCAGCACCGCCCTCTTTCACGCAGACTGTAATTTCTCGTCCGATTTTGGTAAAGATTTTTGCCTTTGCCGCATCGGTTGCTTCTTTTTTTCGCTTGATATTATTCCATTTTGAATGTCCCGACATGGTGTAAATTCATCCTTTCGATTGATTTTCTGCCGCAGCAGTAACAATAGCTTGATATTCTGCTGTTTGCTGAATTTGTTTCATCAACGTATATAGTCGTTCGGTTGCACCAGTTAAATACAGATATCCAAATACAGCTTCCAATCCGGTGGCATAGCGGTATTCTGCCTGATGGATGTGCTTTGGTGCAGCATTTCGCCCTCTTAGAAAAACAGCATGTTCCGTTTCTGTGAGCAGGGGCAGCAATTGCCGCATCATTTTTGCTTGAAAGTCGGCACAAACCAGCATGACTTTTTTCTGGTGCAGAGCAGCCGGCGGCTGGTTTGCTGCCAGCACCAGCTGTTCCCGAATCAGTGTATCAAAAATACTATCACCGAGGAAGGCAAGAGCCAGGGGACTGTATTGTTTTGCAGCATGCGGTATCAATGGTGTCTGCATTCCATCGCATCCTTTCCGGTGGTTTTAAGATACGAAATCAAATTCAAATCCATAGAGGTTGACAGTGTCGCCCTCTTGAATGCCCATTTCTTCCAGCTTGTCGATAATCCCGCTGCTGCGGAGCACCTTCTGAAAATATTGTAGAGAAGAATAGTCGTCCAGATTGACTGTTCGCAGAATGGGTTCGAGAAATTTTGCATCGACATAATAGACACCATCTTCCACTTCAATTTCAAACGTGCCCTTTTCTGCCGTTTCTGCCAACTCCTCTTCTGTGAGTGGTTCCGGTTCGTATTGCAGAATCGGCGGCAGTTCTGTCAGCTTGGCACTGACTGCCTGCATCAGTTCTTTTGTGCCCTGTGTGGTAGCAGCAGAGATACAATAAAAGGGAAGACCTTTTTCTGTTTCAATATAGTGCCGGAATGCTGCAATTTGTTCTTCTGTTGCCATATCGCATTTATTGGCAGCCACAATCTGTGGACGTGCTGCTAGATCGGCATGGAATCGTTCCAGTTCCTTCTGAATGGTTTCGTAATCGGCAATCGGGTCTCTGCCCTCTGAGCCGGAAACATCTACAATGTGCAGAATCAACCGGCAGCGTTCCACATGTCGCAGAAAAGCGTGTCCCAGTCCAATGCCGTCGCTGGCACCTTCAATTAGTCCGGGGATATCTGCCATGACAAAAGAAGACTCTGCATTGACTTTTACAACACCCAGTACAGGGGTTAATGTGGTAAAATGATAATTTGCAATTTTGGGCTTTGCCGCACTGACAACAGAGATCAGCGTGGATTTACCGACATTTGGATATCCAACCAAGCCGACATCTGCCAGCAGTTTCAGTTCCAAAATGACTTCAAATTCCTCTCCTGGAAAGCCTGGCTTAGCAAAGCGGGGAATCTGTCTGGTGGAAGTGGCAAAATTATAGTTGCCTCTGCCGCCATTGCCGCCTTTTGCTAGAATTTGCGGTTCGTCTGTGGAGAGGTCTGCCATAATGCGGCCATTTTTGGCATTGCGGACGATGGTACCACGTGGTACTTTAATGACCAGATCCGGTGCACTTTTACCAGTGCAGCGTTTGGCACCGCCGTTTTCTCCTCGCTGTGCAACATATTTTTTATGATAACGGAAGTCTAGCAGGGTGGAGAGATTGGTATCCACCTGAAAGACAATATTGCCGCCTTTTCCACCGTTACCACCGTCCGGTCCGCCGGCAGCGACATATTTTTCTCTGTGAAAGGAAACGGCACCGTCACCGCCGTCTCCGGCTTTGATATAGATTTTTACCTTATCAACAAACATAGCAACCTCATATCTCTCTGTATTTCAGGGCGGATGGGAAATGAAAAGAAAATCCCAAGCGAAAGGCTCGGGATTTCTGTCAGATGCTATGAAAAAGTTTATTCAGCGGTGTAAACGCTGACCTTCTTGCGGTCACGTCCCCAACGCTCAAACTTTACCGTACCGTCTACCATTGCAAACAGGGTATCGTCAGAACCGATGCCAACGCCCGTACCCGGATGAATATGGGTACCTCTCTGGCGAACGAGAATGTTACCAGCCTTTACGAACTGACCGTCAGCCCGCTTGACACCCAGCCGCTTGGATTCAGAATCACGGCCGTTCTTGGTAGAACCGGAACCTTTTTTATGTGCAAAGAATTGCATACTAATCTTCAACATGGTAATTACACCTCCGTGTGTTTCAGTTTCAATTACCCGCAAAAAACTTACGGGGCAGAAGCAACCTGTATGCAAATACAGTCTGGTGCTTCCTCGGTTAAGAGCTGCAATTGCAGAAACAAGCCCTGTAAAAGCAGATCTGCATGTTCATTCTGTATCGAAGCAACAGAAATGGAAATGCAGTTTTCCTCCACTGCAATCTCAGCCGGCAGATGATAAATCTCTGTGAGCAGGTTTGCGGTCATCTGTACAGATGCGGAAACGCTGGCACAAATAATATCCTGTCCTGCTTCGGCAAAACCAGCATGTCCGGAAACGGAAACACCGGTAAATGTTTGATTGCGTTTAAAAAATGTGGCGGTAATCATGATACAGGAAATTTATGCCTGAATGGCTTCAATCTGTACCTTGGTATACGGCTGTCTGTGACCTTGCTTCTTCTTTTCGGACTTCTTCGGCTTATAAGTCATAACAGTGATCTTCTTTGCCTTACCGTTCTTCAGTACCTTTGCACTGACGGTTGCACCTGCAACATACGGTGTGCCAACGTTCAGACCAGCTTCTGTGCTGACTGCAACAACCTTGTCGAAGGTAACGGTAGATTCTTCTTCAGCGTTCAGCTTTTCGATAAAAACAACATCTCCCTGTTTTACCTGATACTGCTTTCCGCCGGTTTCAATGACTGCGTACATGTGTATGCACCTGCCTTCTTTACAAACTCGCTGTTTCAGGTACACAATAAGATAAAATCGTGACTTTCGACCTGAACCCAAGCGGTTTTTTCATTATAGCATAGTTTGTGTTGGTTGTCAAGAAGTGTGTGCAAAAAAATGTAAATTTTTTGTGTCTTCTGAAGATGGACAGAAGATGGAATACAGAAGGGGCAATAGAAAGGAGACGGATATTTGTATGTTTTTTGTAAATTTTGCTTCAAATATAAGCAATAGAACATCAAACCTATTTGCAAAATGTGTGAAATTATGACAAAATTGCACCCTACTTGTTGTGATGATTGTCCAAAAATAAAAGCTGGAAATTGTGCTAAGTGCCATTTTAACAGCGGGTGTATTTACAAATGGGTGTGTTTATGATAAAATAAAAATGCTAAGAATGCGTATGCTTGCAGATACGTCTTTTGTAGATCTATTTTTGAAAGAGGGGAAGAAATGATATGTCAGCTTGGGATCCGATCCAAAATCAAATAAAAAACCGACAAGCCATGGGCAGTCATGTACAG
>DYCW01000368.1 GCA_019417865.1 Ruminococcus sp.
TGGGTTGATACGGTTTAACGGCAAATTCTGTTTTGAAAGTTCCCAGTTCTGCATTCACTCATCTCAATGGGTTTCACACCACACAAGAACCAGCTTCTTAATCACCTCATATGCAAGCATTTGGTCACTTTCCGGCAGAATATCCACCATAGAAGCAATTGCTTGTGCGGTCGTACTCATATAAACATCCTCGGTCTCTTTTGGTACTCTATAAAATCATGCAGCCATTGCGGTAGCTGTTCTACTTGCAAGATCATATCTCCATTCCGATAAATGGCAACTTCTTTGAAGCCGTTTTCATTGTCATAAAAGTGTACTTCATCGCAGTATGGCAGCACTTCTGATAAGTCTGCAAAACGCTTTTCATATCGTCTGAGAACATCATTTGTCGGAATATTATGTCCCCCTTTGCGAACACGATATGCAATGCGATATAAGCTTTCTTCTGCGGTGCTAACACCAACATAATATAATCGAATGTGGTAGTTTTCTTCTCTGGCTTGCTGAATTGTCCGTAAGGTTCGCCGCCCTGAAAGTGTTGTTTCTTGCGAAAAATTGATTCCTTTTTTTAAGCATTCGTTCACTTTGGAAATTGCAATTTTCCCAGCCGTCAGGCGGTCGCAGCATTCTTTTGTTGCTATGGTATCCGGATCAATAATAATACCCATATCAGATAGCTGCTGCCGTAGAACACCAGAAAGGCTGCTTTTTCCTACGCCATTGACTCCGCCAATTATGGTATATTGCTTCATGTGGTTTCCCCCTGCATCGGTTCTGCTGTCTGCTCTGCTTGTTCTGGTTCGGCTGATTCGTCTACATACTCCATCAAGTCCCCTGGCTGGCAGTCAAGGGCTTTGCATAGCTTTGCAATTGACCTGTGGTCAAGTCCACCTGTCCCATGTCGGAGAGCGGTCATAGTACGTTGCCCTAATAGGTTTTCCTTTCGGATTCGTGTTGTATTCCATCCTTTTTCTTTCAGCATTTGGAATAATCTATCATATTTAATCGGCACTGCTTTCACCCCTTTTCATGAAACAGTCGATAGAAAATCGACACCTCTTTCATTATACTAACATTATAGCATATGTCAAGCACTCAGTCAAGTGCTAAAAAATGCACAAAATGATTCACTCAATTTCGTGCATATTGCCATATTGATTACCACTCAAGTGTGTGCTATAATATAGACAATGAAAGCGAGGGCAGAGAACATAAAAAATAACGGCAACCCAACGCCGACCAAAGCAACAGGTTACCGTTATCCACCAAAGCCTCGAAATGTTTTGCTAAATCTATTATAGCATTCCTTTCAGGACGTGTCAAGAGGTTCGTCCGTTTTTCGGAGAAACCCAGAAAGGAATCTTGAAACATGAATGAGGTAATTGAAAAATACTATCAAGCAGAAATTGAATACAGTTCTGATAAACTGCTCAATCGTGAGATGGAAAGCAAGTGGAAAGCCCTTTCTCATTTATCAGAATCAACATCTGATGACGCCAAGCAACTGGACGTTTTCACTGCTATCGGCGATAGGAGCAGGAAAAAATAACACCCTGCCATGTTGGCAAGGTGTGAAATAGCATCAGTCCCAGTTAATTGCATCATGGGAAACAAATTCTGTTTCATTTTCGGTTTCCTGTAAGGCTAGGATTTCTTCTTGTGTTGGCATGTCGGATGGGATAAATTTCAATATAAGTTGATATA
>DYCW01000369.1 GCA_019417865.1 Ruminococcus sp.
ATGTGGTGGATATCGGACCAGAAGCTGGTATTCACGGCGGAGAAGTGGTATATTCCGGGGATGTTACGGGACTGCTTGCCTGTGAAACTTCGTTGACAGGACAGTATCTCAGTGGCAAGAAACAAATTGCTCTGCCAGGACAACGGCGAACCGGAAATGGCAATTTCTTGACAGTCATCGGTGCAGCAGAACACAATTTAAAGCACATTACGGTTTCGATTCCACTCGGCACATTTACCTGTGTCACGGGTGTTTCTGGTTCTGGTAAGTCCTCATTGGTGAATGAAATTATTTATAAGCATCTGGCAGCAAAGCTTAACCGCAACAGAGTACGTGCCGGTGCATTTGATAAAATGGAGGGAATGGAACATCTGGACAAGGTTATTAACATTGACCAGTCACCAATTGGCAGAACACCACGTTCCAATCCAGCAACGTATACTGGTGTTTTTACAGATATTCGAGAATTATTTGCAAAAACGAATGATGCCAAGACAAGAGGCTATAATGCCGGACGGTTTTCCTTTAATGTCAAAGGCGGACGCTGTGAAGCCTGTCAGGGAGACGGTATTTTAAAAATTGAAATGCACTTTTTACCAGATGTCTATGTGCCATGTGAAGTTTGTAAGGGGAAGCGATATAATCGGGAAACACTGGAAGTCAAATATCGTGGAAAATCCATCTATGATGTATTGGAAATGACAGTCGATGAAGGCGTTGTATTTTTTGAACAACATCCAAAGATTTTCCGAAAGCTGAAAATGTTGCAGGAAGTTGGTTTAGGTTACATTAAAATTGGACAGCCGGCAACCACACTTTCCGGCGGAGAAGCACAGCGTGTCAAGCTTTCTACGGAATTGGCAAAACGACCAACAGGCAGAACAATTTATATTTTAGACGAGCCAACCACTGGACTGCATACAGCCGATGTACATCGCTTGATTTCTGTTTTACAGCGGTTGACGGATGCCGGTAATACAGTATTGGTCATTGAACACAATTTGAATGTGATTAAAGTAGCAGATTATTTGATTGACTTAGGACCGGAAGGCGGCAACGCAGGTGGAACCTTGGTGGCCAGTGGGACACCTGAAGAGATTGCAGCCTGCGAAGCATCTTATACAGGAAAATATCTGAAGCCATATTTGCAACAAAAGTAAAAATGAGAATAGCTGTCTATCATTTTAGATATGAATTTTGAGTACCAAAATAGTATCATAAAAAATGTCCCTGTCTTTTTGCAGCAGGGGCATTTTTCAGATATATTTGTATTTTTTCTGTTTTAACATGAGGTTGATAGATATACTCCATCACTACCAATTTGTTTCACTTGCTCTGTTTTAGGAAATTGGCAGCGATTTTGCTTTTTTCAAAATTGCGGAAAACGTATCATAGGCATCAAAGCAATCTGCTTTCGGCTTGAATTTCCGGAGCATTTCAGATTGTGAAATAATCCGTCTTGCATGTGCAGTATCTGCCAGTATCCCCATTGCAAGCAGCTGTAAAGCTGCATTGCCGTAAATCGTTGCATCAATCGGACCAGCGACTACAGGAATTTGACAAATGTCTGCTGTCATTTGACAAAGTAACGGATCCTTTGCACCAATTCCCACAACATGGATCACAGAATAGGAAATATTTGTGCAGGATTGGATTTCCTCCATTGTTTTTCGATGCTGCAATGCCAGGCTTTCATAAATACAGCGGACAATCTCGCCCACTTCTTTTGGAACATACTGTCCTGTTTTTCTGCAATATGTCTGTACCTTTTGTGGCAAATTGCCGGACAGTAGAAACATGGGATCATTCGGATCGATGAAACATTGCAGCGGTGAAGCGGCTAGAGCCAGCTCCTCCAGTTTGGCATAGCTATAGGGTTCTCCCTGTTCTCGATAATATCTCCTGGTTTCCTGAATTAGAAACAGTCCAGCAATGCGTTTTTGCAATGTCACAGTACCACCGTAACCAGTTAGATTGGAAAAGCCATATGAAGCTGCCTGTTCCGTTAGAATAGGTTCTTGTAGCTCTGTCCCAAACAGTGTAGAAATCCCACATTGCAGGAATAAAAATGGTTGGTCTGGATTTGCCGGAACCGCCAAGGTAGCACATTGTGTATCTTTTCCGCAAACGGACAATACTTTTGCGGATGGAATACTTAGTTCCTGGCAGACAGCTGGTGTCAACATTCCTTTACAGGAGGCACAGGGGACAATTTCTGGAAGAATGGTTTCTGGAATAGAAAACTGCCTGCAAAGTGTGGTGTCCCATGTTTTTTCAGTGATATTGTACAGTTGCGTAATGCTTGCTGATGCTGCATCTGTTGTAGCAACGTTCGTCAAAAAATAAGCAAGCAAGTCTGCAATCGGCAGCATGGTATCAGTCAGTGTGAATAGAGAAGGCTGCTTTTTAATTTGTACAGAAAGCTGAAATAATGTGCTGGTAGTTATGGGAAGCATTCCGGTTTTTTCATAGAATTTTGTAGCAGAATAAAGCGTTTTCTGTTCTTTTTCCTGTACTTCTTTTCTTCCGCACTGTGGGTTATCAAGCAATGTACCATCTGTGCTCAACAGACCGTAATCCTCGCCCCATGTATCAATTGCAAGGCTTTCTAATTCGCTGATAAAATTGGCACGCAGCAGACTTGTTTTCAACTCATGCAGTAGACGTAAAACATCCCAGAAAATAGTATCTCCAATGCGGACGGGTTCGTTTTCAAATCGGTGAACGTCTTCCAATTGCAAGCGTTCTCCATTATAATGTGCTAAAACAGCACGGCCAAATGTGGTACTGTAATCCAGTACCAGAACATGTCGTTCCATTTTCTCATCTCCAAATCTGTTTAATTGCTGTAAGATAGGGTCGCTGTTCTTATGACAGCAGCATTCTTGCAGTCTTTTTTCTGGCAGATGCCATTGTTCTACATATAATGTGCTGATTTTTCGTATCCGTCTCCTAGTAATAGAGGATAGTATAATTATACAATTTCCGTTGGAAAAAGTCCAGTGGTTTTATGACAATTTTATATCTTTTTTAATTCTTTTCTTAAAAAGCGGATGCAATACAGAAGATTTCGGAAAGAACCGAAAAAAACCTTGACGGAAAGCGAAAAGTTCGATATAATAAAATAAGAATCAAATGGGGCAGTGATCTATTCTTGTGAGCAAATAGCGTGCAGGCTGCGATGTGTCCCATGCTTAGTTTTTTCATAATGTGAGGCGATTTTTTAAAATGCAGACAATTCAAACATCTGCTTCTATTCTGAGTGCAGATATGTGTAATTTAGAAGCAGTGGTACATATGTTGGAGCAAAGCGGTACGGATATGCTGCACTTTGACGTAATGGACGGCAGGTTTGTGAATAATATTTCTTTTGGAATACCAGTATTGGCTGCAATTCGGAAAAAGACCAATTTATTTTTGGATGTTCATCTGATGATTGCAGATCCGTTACAATATGCAGCACGTTTTGCACAGGCTGGTGCAAATGGGATTACCTTTCATTTGGAAAGTGAGAGCGATCCACAGAAAACCATTGATGCCATTCATGCCTGTGGGATTCCAGCTGGCATTGTGATAAAGCCTATGACGCCCGCAGAATCCGTTTTGCCCTATTTGCCGTCTGTGGAAATGGTATTGGTGATGACGGTGGAACCGGGATTTGGCGGACAGTCATTTCTCTGGGATATGCTGGAAAAGGTTCGCTTTCTGCGGCAGGCGACCAAAGAACAAGGGCTTCACACAATGATTCAAGTGGATGGTGGTGTCAATGCAGAAACGGCACCGGCAGCGGTTGAAGCTGGTGCGGATAATTTGGTGGTAGGCAGCTATTTGTTCCGGCAGAAAAATCCAAAAACAGTCATTGATTTTCTGCATCAGTTGCCGAAAAAACAGCAAAATGAGAAATGAATTCTGAAATGCATACATAGAATAGAGAGAAGAAATAGGAGAGAATCAATATGAAAAGAAAATCACCAAAAATATACAAAGTGAAGACAGGAAAAATGAAGTCCGCAACGGCACATAATGTATTATCTGCCGTTGTTATGATTGCAGCAGCTGGTCTGGTGGGCTTTGTTGGATATAGTGTTGCAAAGCCGTTTATTGATGATGGCTCTTCAGTGGAAAATAATGCTGATTTGCAGATGAATGCAGTCGTGACCACTACGGTTGCTGATACTGTCGCCACAGATTTTTCTGCAACCGTGACATCCCTTCTAACTACTGGAAATGGATCGGAAACCAATACAGCCGAAAAAACAACTACAGATATTACAACGAAAACAACCGTGAAAACCAGTGCAGTTGTTACCACAGCTGCACTAGAACAAGAAAGTACAGTTACTGTAACCACAAAGAAAACAGAGGGGACAGACAATACGAAAACACAGGCTGTTACAACAGAAGCAACAGTAAAGAATGGTGTATCCTTGTCGAATTTTACAGAAGCTGATACAGCAGAATGGTTGTCTGCCTCTGTTTTGGAAAGCAAAGATGCTTTTATCTCTGCACTGGATCAGGTAAAGGGGAGTAACGCAGATGTAAAAACAATTGTCGTGCCGATGAAGTTGGAAGGCGGATTATTGAACTATGCATCTAATATTTCCTATGTTGCCGGTACGGGTATTTGTGAAGGTTCTTTGACTGCTTCGGAGATTGTTAGCATTGCCAAGGAAAAGGGATTTTCTGTCTATGCGACTATTAGCGTGCTAGAAGACTGTCAGTTCCCAGAATTGCATCGGGATGCCGGGATTCAGTTGGCAGACGGTAGCGGCAGATGGTTGGATAATTCCCCCGAAAAGGGCGGGAAACCTTGGATGTCACCGTACAGCAGCAAAACGGTTTCCTATATGACAGCTATGATACAAGAGTTGGAAAGTGCCGGATTCTCCGCTGCAATTTGCCAGGACTTTGTATATCCGTCTTTCTATGAATCCGATCGAGACTTTATTGATGTAGAAGATTATTTTGGGGAGAATCGTAATGATGCTATGGTAGCATTGGCAGATGCCATGGTAGAGGCGGCAACCGGAAGTATGACAGTTGTACTGGATATGGAATGATGCAATCGGACAAAATATAATTTAACGGAATGGATAAAAGGAGTTGAGGACAATGGCAGGTAAATTTACAATTTCACTGGATAAAATTATTGAAGAATTTAAATTAGAAACCATTTATACCCCGAAAGATGCTGCTGAAATTCAGATCGATGAGGCGGATGTCACTCGTCCGGGCTTGCAGCTGATGGGGTTTTATGAGTATTTCAATCCGGAGCGGATTCAGATTATTGGAAAAATGGAGTTTGCCTATCTTTCCACCATTGATGAGGAAACCAGAGTACAGCGGTTGGATATGCTGTTTTCACAACGAATTCCAGCTTTGGTCATTTCCAGAGAACTACCGTATTTTGAAGAGATGCTGGATTTGGCAAAGAAATATGCAGTACCGCTGCTTCGCAGCAAAGAGAGTACTTCCAATTTCATTGCTGGTTTGATTGCTTTTTTGAACCTAAATCTTGCTCCACGTATTACAAGACATGGTGTTTTAATTGAAATTTATGGAGAAGGTGTATTTATCACTGGTGAAAGTGGTGTCGGCAAGAGTGAAACTGCAATTGAATTGGTAAAGCGTGGACACCGCTTGGTTGCAGATGATGCGGTAGAAATTCGAAAAGTCTCCAATATCAGTCTGGTTGGCAGTTCACCGGATAATATCCGTCACTTCCTGGAATTGCGTGGTATTGGTATTATCAACGCACGCCGCCTGTTTGGAATCGGTGCAGTTAAGAATACAGAAAAAATTGAACTGATTGTAGAGATGGAACAGTGGAATCCAGAAAAGATTTATGATCGGATGGGTGTGGATACGCAGTTTGTCTCTCTGCTTGGTGTAAAAGTACCGTCTCTGACAATTCCGGTACGGCCGGGCAGAAATCTGGCAGTCATTCTGGAGGTGGCTGCTATGAATAACCGGCAGAAAAAAATGGGTTATAATGCCGCTTCTGATTTGCTGGACCACCTAGGTTTGGATATGGAATCCAAAGAAGTGATTAAGGACTACGATGCATTTTAATGATCAGATGGGAGAGAATGACATGCAGGAATTAGAGTCCATTACAGAGTGTTGTAAATCCTATCAGTGCAGTATTCTACCGCAGGAATTGCTTGCAAAGCATACGACATTTCGAATTGGCGGAGCCTGTCGGGCAATGATACAAATTAGCAGTCGGGAAGGATTGCAGGCCGTCTGGCAATGCTGTCAGGAGAAAAATCTTCCATGGGTTATATCTGTCT
>DYCW01000037.1 GCA_019417865.1 Ruminococcus sp.
CAATGCTCACTGAGCATACTTTAATTTAGGCATACCAAAAATAAAACTTGCTTTTTGAGCATGGGTATGGTATAATAGATACACACATCAAAAGAAAGGAACGGTGTTTATGGAACTGCGAGTATTACGATATTTTCTTACCGTAGTCAATGAAGAAAGCATCACAAAAGCCGCAGATACACTGCACATTACACAGCCTACACTTAGTCGTCAGCTTGCACAGATGGAGGATGAAATTGGTGTAAAGCTGTTCGACAGAGGCTCACGCAAAATCACACTTACCAATGAAGGAATTCTGCTTCGCAGACGTGCTGAAGAAATTTTACAGTTGGTGGACAAAACCGAAAAAGAAATGACGGAGCAGGAAAAACTGGTTGATGGTGAAATTTCTATCGGCTGCGGCGAACTTGCCTCTGTTCAAATTGTATCGGAGCTGATCAAATCATTTCAGGAACGATATCCGCTTGTTCATTATGATATTCATACCGCCAATGCAGATCATATACGTGAACGTCTGGATAAGGGTCTTACTGATATTGGTCTGCTTTTGGAGCCGGTTGACATTGACAAGTATGAATTTATCCGAATGAACGTCAAAGAAAAATGGGTGGTTCTGATGCGTTCAGACGACCCACTTGCAGAAAACGAGTCTGTTACACCAAAAGAACTATCGAAACTTCCTGTATGCCTTGTCAAACGTCCTCTTGTAAAAAATGAGCTTGCAAGCTGGTTTGGAAATTATTTCAAAAATCTGCATATTCAATTCACCAGTAACATGAGTACAAACGCCGCTATTATGGTACAAAATGGCTTGACATATGCTCTTGTACTGGAAGGCTCTTTGCCATATTGGAGTACAAAACAAATCTGCTATCGTCCGCTCTCTCCTGAATTGACAGCCACCAGTGTCATTGCATGGAAACGTCATCAACCTCAAAGTCTTGCTGTCGCAAAATTTATAGAACACATACGACAGCAGCTTTCACAAAACTGATTCTCAGGCATGATTAAATTCCATGACAC
The DNA here is from genome assembly GCA_019417865.1 of Ruminococcus sp. GTDB lineage: Bacteria > Bacillota > Clostridia > Oscillospirales > Ruminococcaceae > Ruminococcus_C. Next base: position 1,024 of record DYCW01000037.1, read on the forward strand.
CAACTAATTTATGTGGAACATAACATTCTTCCAGATATGCTATTTCCTGTTCTGTAAAACTTACTCCGATTGCCTTGACCGCTTCTTCAATATGACTGATTTTGGTTGCACCAATAATTGGCGATGTTACCTTTGTCAAAAGCCAGCCCAAAGCAACCTGTGTCCTTGTCAAGTTCTTTTTCTCAGCAAGTTCACGCACTCTTTCAATAATAATGCTATCCTGCATCGTTGTGTTATCATACTTACTTCTTTGAATATTATCCTCAAGAATTCGCTTGCTGGAAAAATCCGCATCTCTTACCAGACGTCCTGACGCTAACGGACTGTATGGAGTCATTGCAATACCGTTATCCTCGCAGAAAGGTTTCATCTCACGTTCTTCCTCACGGAACATAAGATTGTAATGTCCCTGAATTGATATAAATTTATGCCATCCGCTTTTCTCGGCAATAAAATTTGCTTTTGCAAGCTGCCACGCATAACAGTTTGACATTCCGATTGCACGGACTTTGCCGGATTTTACAGCCTCATTCAGAGTTTCCATAATTTCTTCAATCGGCGTATGATAGTCCCACATATGACAAATATACAAGTCAATATAGTCCATTCCAAGATTTTTAAGGCTTCTGTCCAGCAATTGATTGATATGCTGTTTTCCGCTGATTCCATTTTTGATTTCTTCCTCGTCTCTGGGGAAAAACTTCGTAGCAACAACAATATCATCACGTCTTGCAAGTTCTCTCAAAGCCTTTCCCGTATGCTGTTCACTCGTGCCATTCTGGTAACTTACAGCAGTATCAAAAAAATTCACACCAAGTTCCAATGCTCTTTTAATAATTGCGTTGGAACTTTTTTCATCTACAGCCCAAGTATGCCCACCCTCAGCAGCATTTCCGAAACCCATACAGCCAAGGCAGATTCTTGATACATTGAGTTCAGAATTTCCCAGTTTTGTATATTCCATAGTATTCTCCTCCATACTTTATTTTTTGATTATTATAATGATACATTCCCAGTTCTGAAAGCCATTCTGCAATTACATCATAGCAATCCGAAATATCTGAACGATATACGCCAATCGGCCTCAATACCGTACAATCTTCCGGCAGCGAATCTGTAATATCAGATATAGTACCGGCAAGCCCTCCTGTTCCATGTGTACAAAATGGAATTACAGTCTTTCCGGAAAAATCATATTCATCCAGAAATGAGAACACAGCCATTGGACAACTGTATCCCCAGTTAGGATACCCCAGAAAAATAATATCATAGTCATCTATGTCAGTTAAATGATTTTTAAGCACAGGATGAATATTTTCTGCCTGCTCTTCAGATATCCGTTTCAGACAACTTTCATAATCACTGGGATACAAATCTTCTACAACAATAGAAAATAAATCACCACCGACAAGAGATTGTATATGATTCGCCATAATTGCTACATTACCCGGAAGAAGCACACTTGCTGAAGTGGTAGCATCTATATC
>DYCW01000370.1 GCA_019417865.1 Ruminococcus sp.
GTCCTGTTCTTCCAATGCTGCCTCATCCGGCAATGCATCATAAACAGCATCCAGCATATCCCCGCTGCCGTGTCCATGTTCTGCGGAAACCGGAAACGGATCGCCCAGTCCCAAATTATAAAATTCATACAATTCCATCGGCGGTTCCCCGATTTTATCGCACTTATTGACCGCTAAAATAATTGGTTTTCCGCTCTTTTGCAGCATATTGGCAACCGCACTGTCATCCGCTGTGACACCGCAGCGGACATCTGTGACCAAAACAATCACATCCGCCTGTTCAATGGCAAGCTGTGCCTGCTGCCGCATCTGCTTTAAAATAATATCCTCAGTGGTTGGTTCAATGCCGCCGGTATCCACCAGCATAAAGGCACGATCCCGCCACTCACACTTTGCATAAATCCGGTCACGGGTCACTCCAGGGGTATTTTCTACAATCGAAAGCCGTTTTCCAATCAGCTTATTAAACAGAGTAGACTTTCCGACATTCGGTCTGCCTACGACTGCTACAATCGGCAATGCCATTGGCATCCACTCCTTTCTGTCTTCGGTATTCTCTAAAATTTTCCCCAATCAGACAAAAAATACATGATGGAAAAAGGGAGAGGCGAACCATTCCGCCTCTCCCCCTCAACGTAGGTTGCTTATTCAGCGTCCATCTTCAATACAGCAACACCCTTATAATATCCGCAAGCTTTGCAGACCTTATGCGGTGCTTTGTATGCACCACAATGATCACATACAGTCATTGCCGGTGCATCCAGCTTCCATACAGCAGAACGTCTCTTATCCCGTCTTGCCTTGGAAACCTTTCTCTTTGGTACAGCCATGGTGGCACCTCCTTTTTACTTCAGACAGTCACAAGTGGATGTATTCCAATCGCACCCGCAAATATAGCACAAACCTTTGCAGTCCTCCCGACAAAGCAGCTTTGTTGGAAGCATCAGCAGTAAGTCTGAGATTGCTGTCTCATTCAAATCAATCCTGTCATGTTCAGCGACCAGATAGGCATCATATGCCGGGTTATCACTGTGCAATGACGGCACAACGGTGTGAGAAAATGCATACGAAAAGGAAGGCGTAAACGGTTTCAGACAACGATCACAGACCGCCTCCAAACGACAAGACACCGTATAGGACAACGTCACAATACCAGCACGGTTTACCAATTCTCCCTCCACAGCAATCGGCTCTGCAAATGTATATCCATGCACGTCCTCCAATTCCGAAATCGGAATGAGATAGGATACCGGCAGATGCATTCCGGTTACCTGAAAGATTTCCCGAAGCTGTAATTCCATAGTCTTTCCTTTCACACACTGCAACAATTATTATATACTACTTCCGTCCTAGTTGTCAAGCTTTTTTTTCAAAAACCTGTAAAAAGGCACTTAGTCCAGAAAACGGGTGACACTTGCCGGCAGTTCTTCGTTATCTGCGGAAACAGTAAATACAACCGTTACATCCTCGCCAGTCAGCTTGTCCAGCTTGTTCAGCATCAGACCAAATTCATCAAAGTCTGCACCTGCAATCCGGAAAATACCGTCTACGAAGATTTCCTTAATGTCATAATTTCCTGCCAGCATACCAGCTACAAAACCATAGAATGCATCAAAGCTGCCAATCGCAAACTGATCTACATCACACCATCTTACCTTATAGCTGATGGAACGGCGGAGCGTTTCTCCCTTTTCCACGCAAACCAGACAACCATTGGTATCCTTCACCGCACTGTTGATCTGATCAATCAGAACCTTGGTCTTACCGCTGCCTTTTCTACCTGTAATCAACTGTATCATAAATAAGCTCCTTTCATGTCTGAAGACATTGTGTTCTCTTTTTAGTTCAGCTTTGCTTCCAACTCTGCCTTGCGGTCTTCGTAACCCGGCTTACCCAGCAATGCGAACATATTCTTCTTATAGCTTTCAACACCTGGCTGATTGAACGGATTCACACCCAGCAGGTAACCGGAAATAGCACAAGCCTTTTCAAAGAAATAAATCAAATAGCCAAGACTCTTTTCTGTGGTGTCATCCAGTTCCAGGATCATGTTCGGTACGCCGCCTTCCGTGTGTGCCAGAATCACGCCCTCCAGTGCCTTGTGATTGACAACCGACATATTCTGATTGGTCAGGAAATTCAGACCATCCAGATTTTCGGCATCCGGTTCCAGGAAGAAATCCTGCTTCGGCTTCTTAATATCCACAACGGTTTCAAAGAGAATTCTTGCACCCTCCTGAATATACTGCCCCATAGAGTGCAGATCTGTCGAAAAGACACCAGCAGCCGGATAAATTCCCTTGTTGTCCTTGCCTTCGCTCTCGCCAAACAGCTGCTTATACCATTCCGACATCATGACAAAGTTCGGATCATAGGAAACCAGCATTTCCACAGACTTGCCCTTCCGGTAAAGAATGTTCCGCAGGGCAGCATATTTGTAGCAGTCATTGTTTTCAAAATCTGCCATGTAATCCTGCTGTGCCTGTGCAGCACCATCCATCAGTGCCTGAATGTCGCAGCCTGCAACCGCAATCGGCAGCAGTCCAACCGCAGTCAGAACAGAATACCGCCCGCCGACATCATCCGGTACGACAAATGTTTCGTAACCTTCCGCATCTGACAGATTCTTCAATGTGCCCTTTGCCTTGTCAGTGGTGGCAAAAATCCGTTCCTTTGCCCCTTCCTTGCCGTACTTTTCCTCTACCAGCTTCTTAAACACACGGAATGCCAAAGCGGGTTCTGTGGTGGTGCCAGACTTGGAAATGACATTCACGGAAATGTCCTTGCCCTCACAGATTGCAAGCACATCCTGCAAATAAGACGGATTGATATTATTGCCGACATAATAGATGTCCGGTGTATCTTTCTTCTTGTTATTGTAGAAAGAGGACTGTAAAAATTCGATTGCAGCCCGTGCACCCAGATAAGAACCGCCAATGCCGATGACAATCAAAATATCAGAATTGCTCTGAATCTTCTTTGCAGCAGCCTGAATCCTTGCAAATTCTTCTTTGTCATAATCGGTTGGCAAAGTCAGCCAGCCCAGAAAATCACTGCCCAGACCCGTTTTATCATGCAGTATCTTTGCACATGCCTCTACTGCCGGTGCAATTCCTTTGAGTTCCTCTTCTCCGACAAAAGGTGCCAGATATTTGGTATTCAACTTTAAAGCCATAACTACGTTCCCTCCATTTTCATAAAAGGGTGGTTCATGCCATACAAGACGCAGGGCACTCCCCTACCAATTTACCATATACATCATACTATATTTTCACACGAATTGCAAGGGGAATCCGGATTCTTGTATTTTTTCAACAAAATTAAACATTAAAATTTAAGCATTTTGACTGTAATTTTGGTCAATGCACGGGAAAACGTCATCGCTTCCACTGGTTCTGTGGTCACAAGTGCGGTTTCATAAAGTAAGGTATCGCCATTATAGAAGGCAACGCTGCCGATTTTCCGACCCTTCTGCACGGGGGCTTCCACATAGGCAGGCAGCTGCAAAACAGCGGTCAGATCGGGCTGTGACTTCGGCACCACCACGCCGTGCAGGGAATCCGCCGCAAAGCAAACGGAAGCAGACACCCCGCCACGCACGGGAATTGGCTTTAGAAATTCATCTGAAAACGCTGGCTGCATCACACGATACTGCGAAAAGCCGGTTTTCAGTAGTTGCTTACCGTCTGCAAACCGCTGATCTTCTTCCCCATTTAAAATCACAGCAATACACGTCATGCCATTGCGAGTTGCTCCCTCCGCCAGACACCAGCCGGACTGCTCTGTATGGCAGGCTTTAAAGCCAATGTGTCCTTCATAAGTACGGGAAAGTGTATTTTCATTGACCAGTTCGGTTGCCTCACCCCGCAGGAAATCCCGCCATGTCTGAAAAAACGATGTAAGGCAAGTAAACTCTGCCAGCCTGCGGCAAAGCAATGCCATATCCCGTGCAGTTGTCAGCTGTTTCGGATCATCATATCCCTGCGGGCTGGTGAAAACCGTCTGCCGCATCCCCAGGTCAAAGGCTCGTGCATTCATCTCCATCACAAAGGCATCCTGACTGCTGCTAATGCCTTCTGCAAGCACCGTGGCTGCATCATTGGCATTGCCGATGATCACGGCTTTCAGCAAATCAGAAACAGTCATAGTCTCTCCAGATACCAGCCAAACAGTTGCCCCTTTACAGTTATTCACACTGTCGGAAGCCGTCAGTACCGTATCCATTGTCCAGTTCCCCGACTCCAGCTGTTCTGCTGCAAGCAGTACCGTCATCAATTTTGCAAGCATCCCCATTGGCATGGGAACATCTGCCTGCTGTTCTTCCAGAATTGTCCCGCTTTCCTGCTCCATCAGCACATAAGCCTTTGTAGAAACCACATTCTCTTCCGCTGCTGCCTGCATGGGAAAACAACAAAAAAATGTAATATAAAATATCAAAACACCTGCAACGAATTTTCGCATATTGTACACCTCCTATCAGCGTGCCCTTTCTTCTAAACGGAATATCAGCCCACTGTATTGTATGCGAAAATCGCCAGAAACAGACATCTACAGAACAGAAAAAGAGCGGCAATCGCATTGCCGCTCTCTCCCTCTTACTATTCTACTCAATCTTTGAATGACAACTTACTTTACAATAAACTTGCCGATTGCTTTAATCAATGCCTCCGGATCTTCGGTGTGTGCCTGCAGCTTAATCGGCTTGGACAAATCCAGACTGAAGATACCCATAATAGACTTTGCATCCACTGCATACCGACCGGATACCAAATCGATGTCATAATTGAACAGCATCACGGTGTTTACAAAATCCTTTACATCATTGATTGCCTGCAGAGAAATCATTGTTTCATACATAACGCATGCCTCCTTAGGTCCTACCCCAAACATATATTTTTGTATGACTTTTGCTGTCCAGAGCGGCTCGACACATTCTAGTATCACTGTCGTTTTCCGTTCTGTTGTCCTTAGTATACTACAATTTTTTTTTTTTGTCAAGATGATTGCTTTATTTTCGTGATTATAGTATAATAGGGACGGAAATGGCATCCTTTTTTTTATTCACACCCACTAAACTATGTGGAATTTGTGTGACAAACAGAACAAAACAGAAACACAAAGCCCCTGTTTTGCTTGCAATTGATCCAATATTCCCTGCCGTTTCGTATGATCTGAAAGGAGGCTCTCTTTCATTGCAATGCTACTTTTTTACCCTTGGATGCAAGGTCAACAGCTGTGAAACCGCCGGTATGGAAGCGGTCTTTCAAGCTGCTGGATATGCGATTACGCAGCAGCCCGAACTGGCAGATGTCATTGTCCTTAACACCTGCACAGTGACCACATCCGGCGACAACCGAATGCATACTGCCCTTCGCAAACTGCGTGCCTGTAACCCAGAGGCTGTAGTGGTATTGACCGGTTGTTATGCACAGGCATATCCGGAGGCTGCTGCCGCTTTACCGGAAGCAGATATTGTCACCGGTACCCAGAATCGTGCCCAGCTGCCGCAGCTGGTAAAACAATTTCTGGCGGAAAACCGCAGACCCTTGCAGCAAGTGACTGCTTACAACGGCTCAGAGGCATTTGCCTGCCTGCCGCATCATACACCAGCCGACCGTACCCGTGCGTTTCTGAAAATTCAAGATGGCTGCAACTGTTTTTGCAGCTACTGTATTATCCCCTATGCAAGAGGCCGCTGCCGCTCCATGCCGCTGGAAACCCTGCAAGCAGAGGTGCAGCAACTGGCAGCAGATGGCTATCAGGAGGTTGTACTTTGCGGTATTAACCTTGCCTTTTACGGCAAAGAATGGGGTGGTTCCCTGCTGGAAGCGGTTCAGCTCTGCTGTGAAACAGCCGGGATACAAAGAGTGCGACTTAGTTCCCTTGAACCGGAACGCATGACAGAAACCGTATTGGATGCACTAGCGGCTCTTCCGGCATTTTGTCCGCAATTTCATCTATCTCTGCAAAGCGGCTGTGACCGCACCTTAAAAGAAATGCACCGTCGATACAATACCAGCGAATATGCAGCCCTCTGTCATGCCATTCGCAAGCGATTTCCAGTCTGTTCCATTACCACTGACCTCATGGTCGGATTCCCCGGCGAAACTGATGCAGACTTTGCGGAATCTCTCGCCTTTGCAAGAAAGATGCAGTTTGCAAAAATCCATGTATTCCGCTACTCGCCCCGTTCTGGTACACCAGCTGCGGAACGAACAGATCAAATACCAGATAGCGTAAAACACAGCCGGATGCTTGCGATGCAGCAGATGGAACAAACCGCCCGAACTGCCTTCCTGCAAAGCCGTGTGGGCATGACACTGCCGGTTCTGTTTGAACGGGAGCGGGAGGCTGCATTTCATAACGGGCACACGCCCGATTTTACGCCAGTAAAAATTCCTGCGGAAAGTGCTAAAAAAAGTTTGCGTAAATCGATTTTTTATGTTAGAATAGAGAAAAGCGATTCTGCTTGCTGTTTCGGTCATATTGTGCCGGAAGACAATGCAAATTCATCACAAAAGGAGTAATCGTATGTCTGTTTATCGAATTTATGTGGAAAAAAAGCCGGAATTTGCGGTAGAGGCACAGTCTGTGCTGAATGACCTGCAAACTGCCCTTCGGCTCAGCGTTTCGGGCGTTCGCATTCTGAACCGCTATGATGCAGATCATCTGACAGAGGAGGCATTCCAAAAAGCCATTCCCACCGTCTTTTCTGAACCGGCAGTCGATGTCACCTATGACACCCTTCCAGAATGCACGGGCAATCAAAGAATGTTTGCTATGGAATATCTGCCGGGACAGTTCGACCAGCGTGCAGACAGCTGTGAACAGTGTATTCAGATTCTACTGCAAGGAGAACGCTGCCGGGTTCGCACGGCTCAGATTTATATCATCAGCGGCAACATGACAGATGCAGAATTTGCACGCATTCAGTCCTATCTGATTAACCCTGTAGAACGGCGGAAGGCAGCCCTGGAAAAGCCGGAAACACTGGATGCCAATTATGAAATCCCAACAGAAGTGAAGACCCTATACGGTTTCTGTGACCGCACAGAAACACAGCTTGCGGATTTTATAAAAGAGTATGGTCTGGCAATGGATCTGGACGACATCAAATTTTGTCAGGATTATTTCAAGAATACGGAACACCGTGACCCGACCATTACGGAAATCCGAATGATTGACACCTATTGGTCTGACCACTGCCGGCACACGACGTTCTCCACCAATATCCAGAATGTCAAAATTGATGCACCATATATCCAGGACACCTATGATGCTTACCTGAACATTCGACATGAACTCGGCAGAGATGCCAAACCGATTACCCTGATGGATATGGCAACGCTGGCAGTCAAAAAGCTGAAGGCAGACGGCAAGCTGAACGATCTGGACGAAAGCGAAGAAATCAATGCCTGCTCCGTCAAAATCAAGGTCGATGTTGCTGGTCGGGAAGAAGACTGGATTCTGATGTTCAAAAACGAAACCCACAACCATCCGACAGAAATCGAACCGTTTGGTGGTGCGGCAACCTGTCTCGGCGGTGCGATTCGTGACCCGCTGTCCGGCCGTTCCTATGTATATCAGGCTATGCGTGTTACAGGGGCTGCTAATC
>DYCW01000371.1 GCA_019417865.1 Ruminococcus sp.
CGGCCGTTCCTATGTATATCAGGCTATGCGTGTTACAGGGGCTGCTAATCCGCTTGTTCCGGTAGAGGATACCATTGTTGGCAAGCTGCCGCAGCGGAAAATTACCATCGGGGCTGCCAGCGGCTACAGCTCCTACGGCAATCAGATCGGACTTGCCACCGGACATGTTACAGAAGTATATCATCCGGGCTACATGGCAAAGCGGATGGAAATCGGTGCGGTACTCGGTGCGGCTCCGGCAAGCAATATCCGCAGAGAAGCTCCCATTCCGGGTGATGTAGTCATCCTGCTTGGCGGCAAAACCGGACGGGACGGCTGCGGCGGTGCAACCGGTTCTTCCAAATCTCACACCATCGAATCGCTGGAATCCTGCGGTGCAGAAGTACAAAAGGGAAATGCTCCAGAAGAAAGAAAATTACAGCGGCTGTTCCGTGATCCGTATGTGACCCAGATGATCAAACGCTGCAACGACTTTGGAGCAGGCGGTGTTTCCGTTGCCATTGGCGAACTGACCGACGGTCTGGAAATTGACCTGAATGCCGTTCCGAAAAAATATGACGGTCTCGACGGCACAGAAATCGCCATCAGCGAATCACAGGAGCGAATGGCTGTTGTGGTTGCAAAGGAAGATGCCGGACGTTTCTTACAGGCAGCGAACAGAGAAAACCTAGAGGCAACCATCGTGGCAGAAGTCAAGGCAGAACCCAGACTGAAAATGCACTGGAACGGCAAAACCATTGTCAATCTGAGCCGAGAATTTCTCAATTCCAACGGTGCTGCAAAATACACGGATGTGGTCATCCCGGCTCCGAAGGCAGAAACACCAGCAGCCATGCCGGACTGTGCAGAGAGTTGGAAGGAACTGCTGTCCAACCTGAATGTCTGCTCACAGAAGGGGCTGATCGAAATGTTCGACTCCACCATCGGTGCCGGAACCGTTCTGATGCCGTTTGGCGGTGCGTATCAACTTTCTCCGTCACAGGCAATGGCAGCGAAAATTCCGGTTCTGCGGGGCGAAACCAACACCTGTTCCCTGATGGGCTGGGGCTACAACCCGATGATCAGTACACACAGTCCGTATCATGGTGCTATGTGTGCCGTTGTAGAATCCGTCGCAAAGATTGTCGCAGCCGGCGGCAGCTGGCATCACTGCTGGCTGACCTTCCAGGAATACTTTGAACGGACGCAGAACAATCCGGAACGCTGGGGCAAACCCATGGCAGCCCTGCTTGGTGCCTTCCAGGCACAACTCGAACTCTCCTGCGGTGCCATTGGCGGTAAGGACTCCATGTCCGGCACGTTTGAACAGATTGATGTACCGCCGACACTGGTTTCCTTTGCGGTTTCTACAGCAAAAGCAGACAAAGTTGTTTCCACGGAATTTAAGAAGACAGACAGCAACGTCATTTTGATACAGCCATCCTATCTGGAAAACGGCCTGCCAGACTTCGACAGCGTACGGGCTTGCTTTGACCAGGTAGAGGCAATCATCAAAAAAGACAGAGCCGCTGCCATCTGGGCAATTGACTTCGGCGGCGTAGCAGAGGGCATTGCAAAGATGTGCTTCGGCAACTGCATCGGATTCCGCTTCACCAAGCAGCTGACCGAACAGAAACTCTTCCAGCCGTGCTGCGGTGCATTCCTGATTGAACTGAACGGCGAAGCAGAAGAAAACGAAACCGTAATCGGTACAACAACAGCAGAAAACACCATCGTTTGTCCAAACTACACCATGCAGCTGCCGCAGCTGCTGCAAATCTGGGAAAAGAAGCTGGAACCCGTTTTCCCATGCCGGATTAAGACCACAAATGAACAGCCGCCAATCTACAACTATAACAATCCAGTAAAGCAGTTCTCCACCATCAAAACAGCTCGTCCAAGCGTTTTGATTCCGGTCTTCCCAGGAACAAACTGTGAATATGATACCGCAAGAATTTTTGAACGTGCCGGAGCAAGGGCAGAAGTATTTGTGATCCGCAACCTGTCGGCATCTGCGATTGCAGAATCCGTGGAAGCCTTTACTGACCGCATTAAAAATGCCCAGATTATCATGATTCCAGGCGGCTTCAGCGGCGGTGACGAACCGGAGGGCAGCGGCAAGTTTATTACTGCCTTCTTCCGAAATCCAAAAATTATGGATGCCGTACACAACCTGCTCCAAAATCGGGACGGCTTGATGCTGGGTATCTGCAACGGTTTCCAGGCACTGATTAAGCTGGGTCTGGTGCCATTTGGCAGAATCATAGAAATGGATCACGATTCTCCAACCCTGACCTTTAATACCATCGCCCGTCACCAGTCCATGCTAGTGACCACCAGAGTGGCTTCTACCAAGTCCCCATGGCTGTATGGATGCCAAGTAGGCGATCTGCACACCGTTGCCATTTCACACGGCGAAGGCCGGTTTGTTGCACCGCCGGAGCTGATCGCACAAATGGCAGAAAACGGACAGATTGCAACGCAGTATGTCGATTTGGACGGCAACCCGACCATGGACATCCACTATAATCCAAACACTTCCATGATGGCAATTGAGGGCATTACCTCACCCGATGGCAGAGTCTTCGGTAAGATGGGGCACAGCGAACGAATCGGTGCAAACCTCTACCGCAATGTGCCGGGAGAAAAGGATCAGAAAATCTTCCAGAGCGGCGTTGCATATTTCAAGTAATCCGAGCCTTTCTCTAGCAAATAAAAGGCGGCATCCGATGGGGTGCCGCTTCTTTTGTATACGGAACGGAATGTTCCCTATCCATCTGTGCTCTTCTCTGTCACTTATGAGGCAAAATCTTCCACCAATTGCCGCAGTTCCTGCTCAGTCTGTACATGAATACCATCTGCAATCTGCCCACGGTCATAGTCTGACAGCAGCTGCACTGGCATGTCCAGAATTTGATACGGCTGCTCCTGCTCCCCTCGAAATAGTGCGAGATACCCATCATATTCCCCCAGTACATAATCCACCTGCGGCAACGTTGCAGACTCTTCTTGTCGCCCTGCTGCCTTCCGGTTCTGTGCTACTTGTGCCAATGCACACAGAACAATTACCGCTGCAATTAAAATTCCCATCAAAATAACAGATACTACCCGATATTTTGTCATATCCTGTTTCCCTCCGATTCTCTTTTTTCCAGCTGCTCCCCACTCTACCGCTGTGGAGACCACCAGACAGTTAGGATAAGTAACAGAAACAGGATTCCCAAAAAAGAAAACTTTATACATTGTGTATATTTTTATCAGTTTTTTTCCGAAACTGCTTAACATCCCAACGGTTTTGTGGTATAATAAAAGAAATATTGCCCGCTTTCCTGCCAAACGGCAGAATTGCAAATGCTGAACGTTTCCTGCAACGACTGACGCTGTCTTGCAGTGTGATTTCATCAAGAACAGAAAGGATGCACATCAATGGACAAGGATCAATCCCGCAACCAAAAGAACCATCCGGCTGCGGCAAATACCGGAAAACCCCATGCCGGAAAAAAACCGCAAAATCCATCCGGCAGTATAAAACCGACTGCAAAAAAGCCGACAGCAGTCAGAAAACCGGTTCGTTCCAAACAGACCGGTGCCCCACTGTCTCCAAAAAAGAAACGCCCTGTCAAACCGGTTCCGACAAAACCAACGGCGGCAAAATCAGAAGCCCAAAAGCCGCAAACTGCCAAACCAGTGCCGGAAAAACCGCAGACAGATCCAAGAGAATCTGTGATCTATCAGAATGATGCAGAGGCTGCCCTCTCCAATAAGCCCCCAACTGGTACGCCGGAATATCCCTACTATAATGAAGCCCTTCAGACAGATAAACCAAAACGATTTCCAATGCTGCGAAAGGCATTTTCCATTCTCTGCACGACACTGGTCTCTCTTTTCTTAATTTGTATCATCACCGGTACCATTGTTGCAACTGGTATGACAGTCTACGTTATGAGCTTTCGAGATGAAGTGTCCGAAGTCACCATTGAAGAACTGGAAATGAAAAACAACACCTATGTCTATGCCAATGATGCAGATGGCGAACTGGTTTGTCTTTATAAGGTCAATAACCGCACAGAACGCATTCCGGTGACCATTGATCAGATTCCGCAGCATGTCAAAGATGCGTTTATCTCTGCGGAAGACGAACAGTTCTATACCCACGACGGCGTAGACTATCGAAGGACATTTTATGCATTTGTCAATATGTTCATCCATATCTATAATACCGATGTCGGCGGTTCTACCATTAC
>DYCW01000372.1 GCA_019417865.1 Ruminococcus sp.
CTATCCGTTTGACATTTTGCAATGCATCTCTTTTACTACCAACTTTAAAACCATTGTGCGTTTTAATACAGGTTCAGAAAACGTCCAGTTAACTTTTCCTGTATAATGCTGCATGATTTTCTGTAAAGCGACCTGCTTCTCTTCTGTATTTTTTACTGTGGTAATTCTGCCACATCCAATGATACTCTGATAACAGAAAGTATGCTGGCAAGCGGTTTCTGCTGATTTCAAATGATGGCATCCATCCAGTTCAAAACTGACAGCACCATGATTATTTTCCATACATTGCAGCTTTTTTCCCTCGGTTGCACAGTGAAAATAAAAAATACGGTTTTCCTGCTGCCGTTCATAGGCGAAATTCATGGGTACAATGTAAGGATATATGCCGTCTGCAAATGCCAAACGACAACAAGTACATTGTGCAATAAAGAGATCCATCTGTTCCGGATCCATTATTTCTCGATCCGTTCTTCTCATGTTCAATTCCTCCTGTTGAAAAATGCCTGCTTAAAATTCCATAAAATTTCCTGTTCGAGTGCTTCCGGTAGGCAGAGGTTTCCATTTCTGCCAGTCCCCAATGCAATCTCTGGTTTGATAATTTCTCCATGAAAATCAGATCCGCAGGTGCAGAATAAGCCATGTTTTTCTGCAATTTCACAATACCATGCCATTTCTTCCTTGCTATGTGTACTGTAATAGGCTTCTATGCCCTGTAAACCAGCGTCACACAGAACAGACAGTAATTCCAGAAAAGCCGCTGGTTCCAATTTCAGTTTTGCCGGATGTGCCAGCACTGCCATCCCCCCGGCTTTCCGAATCAGCTGAATACTTTCCACAGCCGTTGGCTTCGGACGTTCTACCCGCTGAAAATATTCTGGTGTTGCAAGATAGCGGTCAAATGCCTCTGCAATGCTGGACACCATTCCTTTTTCTAGCATTGCCTTTGCAAAATGTGGTCTTCCGCTGCTGCGGCCATCGTTTGCTGCCATAACTTCCTCTAATGTCAGTGACACACCTTTTTCCTGCAAAAATGCCAGCATCCGTTCCCGTCTTCCTTGCCGCAGTTGTTTGTTTTTTTCAATATAAGCCTGTAAATCCGCATGATTCCCATCAATACCATAGCCAAGGATGTGTAGCTGCGGATTTTCTTTTGCACTGATTTCAATGCCGGAAAAAATCTCCAGGTCTGGAAATGCCTTTGCTGCCTTTCGACCTCGTTCTATGCCCGAAACAGCATCATGGTCTGTAATCGCCAGTACACGCACCTCCGATTCGACGGCTTTCTGTACCAGTTCTTCCGGCGTATATTGTCCATCCGAGCAGGTTGTATGCGTATGCAAATCTATCCACATGGAAAACACTCCTTTTTGTCAAATTTATGGTTTTGTTTGGAAACAGAATCAAAAACATCCCTATTCTGCAACCAAGACTTGTTCAAATTGCTCTGTATCTGCATAGGTGTCAATATGACATAAAAACAATACCTGCTGATATACAGAAATATCTGGAACCAATGTTGTCAGCTTCTTCCCACACTGTACATCTATCAAACAAATTTCCTCATAATGCTGTGCCAAAAATGGTATCATACAGTTTGCCCATGCATCTTTTATGACCAGTAATCGTTTTCCGTTTTTTACATCTGTCGTGACAATTTGTAACGGAGCCTCTCCGCCAAGGTAAAAACGGTAAGCATCCTCTGTTTTTAATGCCTCTGTATCATAAAGGGTATCTGTCTGGAAACAATCTCCATTCAGCATATAGGTTGTCAGCTTGCATGTTGGATTGCTGTCTACATTTTCATAGATGTCAATCAAATCTGGCATAACCGATTCATATTGACAGAGTTGATATAATGTTCCCCTTGCATCATTCTTTACATGAGAAATCGTATAATGGTCATAGGAAACTGGAACAAAGCCAAGTTTTTGGATCGCACTGCGATAAACACTGTACGCTCCATAGCTTGTCCAGTATGGAAAGGTACGGTAATAAATATAGTCATCTGCTTCCGCTTCTAAAATATAATAAGCATCTGTTTTTCGGATATGCATATCAATTGCATTATAGAATTGCTTGATCTGCGGCTTTTGCCTGTCTCTTATACACATCTCCGAGCCCAC
>DYCW01000373.1 GCA_019417865.1 Ruminococcus sp.
AACTATCTATTTTAATCAGCCCGAAATTAGCAATACAAATACACATTTCTATATAGCATATTCTACTAAGATAGAGTGTGAAAAATTGGATGCTCAAATCGGAGAGGAAAATTATACATTTTCAAATGTAGTTAATAAGTATGATAAAACTACAAAGCAGCCAAACGGCGAATCTACACAGTTAGATGTTACCATCAAACAGCCTTCCGACCTTGTACGGAAATCTTACCAAGAAACCCTGTTGCCGGGCGTACTGCAATTTTCTTTGCATATCAATCCGGAGGGGAAAAACCTTTCCAACGGTTCTACCATTGATATCGAAGATATTTTCAAGGTAACAAAGTATGAAGATAAATGTACGGTAACTTCTGGAGATAAAGTTGGTGAAGATCCAAACGGAAAACTGGTTGATACTTTAATGAGCAATATTGTACTCTATGAAGTGGATGTTAGTGGCAATAAGACGAGACTGCCATCCAGTGAGTATAGTATGCAATTTGAAAATGGCGATTCCGTAAGTAACGGATCGGCATTGTTAAAGCTCACGATTCCAGATGAAAAACACATCTATATTGAGTACACCTATAAGATGCTTGCCAACGAGAACACACCTTCTGTGATCAATGGCTGCTGGGCATCGCAATTGGTCAATGGTATGAGGGTCAAGATGCAGCCAGGCATGGTGCCTCCAGCAGGCGACATTATTACATTCAGTAATGAAGCAAAACTGGAAGCGGATAGTGCAACTGGCGAAGATTCTACAGATAATACGCAATATCAAGTTTCGGAATCTGGCGGTACGATTTCGACCAATCGGCTGCCTGAGATTTATAAGGTGAATACAGGTGACTATACCATTAACGATTTGCAGGCAACATTTTATCTTGCAAAGTATGAAAATGGAAAATGGTATTATGCGACACGGATTGATGAGAATCGCCGATTGACCTGGGGAGAAACTGGGTTTGATGGTATACGTGTGGATCAGAAGGCACTGGAAATTGATGTGCAGGAAGCTTATCAAGTCGTATTGGGACAAAATACACTTTATAAACTTGTGGAAATTTCTGTTCCGGATGGCTATGCTGGCTCTGACTTGTTGAATGGTAATGCAGCTGCATTTAAAGAAATGTTACTGGGTTATATGAATGGGGGAAAAACTAAGTACAACGGTGTGGATTATAGCAACTTCCTGACAAAGTACCGGCATACCAACTACTTCTCTTATAATAGTATATTGTCTTCTTATCCGGAAGGCATTACAGCAAATCAAGTGATGCAGATTAAATCTGGCGATAATATTGAAATTCCGAATAACGAACTGATTGATCTTTCTGTTAGCAAGCAGTGGATTGGTTCTGCAACAGAAGCAGAAAAAGATGATTCGAGTGTTACACTGGAATTGTACTGGTCTGATAAAAAGACAACAACCGGACTGCCGCCAGCTGATGCGAAACTTGTAGAGCCGGCAGAATTGGGGATTCAAGTTCCAGAAGGCACAACATTCTCTCATACAAAGACCATACCAATGGCAATGTTGGATGGAGAAAGTCCAATCTGGACGGATCTTCCGAATGGTTTGGATAGCGGAACAGGAAACAAACCGATTTATTACTACATCAAGGAAACGGCATATACCATTGGCGGAAAGACATATACGCTGCAAGACGATGGGACATTTAAAACAGAAGTAGCGGAGGATGAGACACCAGAAGAAGGTACATATTTACCAATTTATGTTGGCAATGCCGCAAACACGGACGCTACCATTACGGTAAAGAATACCCAGAAGCTAATGCTGCAGAAGGAATGGAAAGATGCCAATAACAATCCATTAAGTGAGAATAAGATACCGGATAAAATTCTTGTTTCTATCTATGGTGTAGGTGAGGATGGTGTACAGACATCATCACCAATCTTCTCAAACGTAGAATTGAAGAAAACGGAAAACTGGACAAAGGACATTACGGCTCTGTTGGGAACGAATGATCTGAATAGTACACTGAATTACAAGAGCTACATTGCAAAGGAAGTGATTCCGGAAGGCGAAACGGCACAGCTCAACAATTATGTTATCAGCTGCGTGTTCAATCTAAATGCAAATTCTGGTGACATTACGATTACCAATAAGAGCAATGTTCCCTCTTCTACTTCTGTTGAGATACAGAAGCAGTGGAGTGATGGAACAGAGATTCACGCAGTAGAGTGGGAGAAAAATGGTAAGAAAATTACAGATTCGATTCATGTTTCTTTGTGGCGTTCTACAGAAAAGATTCCGGATGCAGAACTGGCGAACCTGACAACAGCAGTGCTGCAAAAGTATTCTGCAGAACAAATGGTTTCGCCGGCGGGTCCTGCAGAAGAAGGACAGACACTTCCTGATTATGAAGTAGACTTGAGTGCAGCAAACAACTGGAAGTATGTCTGGACGGGTCTTGAAATGGAAGACGAAAGCACGACGCCGGCACAGAAGTATTACTATTATGCGTATGAGGATTTGAGTGAATCCAATATTCAAGATGGTACGAATGTGGATGGCTCCAGTAAGTATACACCAAGTTATACCATCAAATCGCAGACAACTGGTAAAACGACTTATATTGTAACCAATTCCCGAAATTCCATCGTGGCAAAGAAGGTTTGGTACGATGAAAACGGAAACCAGATTGTAAATGTGTATGATGAAGACGGTAATCTTGAAAAGAATAATATGAGTAATTTGCCGGAAGTTGAGTTGGATGTGTATAAGAAAGAAGCAAAGATACCAGAAAGTGGACTGAAAATTGTAGCTTTTGGTGATTCTATTACAGATGGTTATTGGACGTATGGAAATGGTCAGGATTATCCATCACAACTGACTACACTTTTGAAGAATGATAAGTATACACTTGTTAATGGTTCTGTAAGCAATAAGGGTGTAAGTCAACAACAAATAGGGGCAGATCTAACCACCCAGCCCCAGGGTACTATTAGAAGTCGAGTAAATAATGATATTCCAACTGATGCAAATATTGTTTGTTTCTTAGGTGGTACAAATGATATTCATCAGGGTGGAAGTTCTGTTAAAGGTAATCCTGAAGGCGTATTTCAAAGATTTGAGGATTGTATTGAAGAAATTCAAGCAAGAACAGAGAATAAGGCTGTCATTTTCGTAGGAAGCATTCCACATTTTGATTTCTTTAATGATGATAATACTGCTACAACAGTTACAAGTGGAGGTTGGTGGAATTGGTTAGCTGACTACAATACTCAAGCTGGTGAAACCAAAGCAAACGCATTTATAGATCAGTACAATTCTTTAATTAAACAGTATGCAAATACAAAAGAGGGTGTTTATTTTGTAGATGTTTGTTCTGCTGTTAACAAAGATACAATGCTGAAAGATGGCTGTCATCCAAATGCAGATGGCTATGTTGCAATCGCAAAGGAATACGAAAAAGCAATCAATGATTATTACTCATCAAGCAGTGCCCCAATCGGCAAGATCACTCTCAACAAAGATAACAACTGGATGGCTTCCTATGACATTGTAGGCGGTAGTGCAAGCGACGAATACTATGTAGTGGAAACCGAAGTTCCAACTGGTTGGACAAAAGAGATTACAGATGCTGCCGGCAATATCATTCCGAATGATGGTCCAAGCAACTCCCAAAAAGCTGGTAGTGGAACACCAATTACAGTTGCCAACAAGAGAAGTATCCCGAAGACAGCACTTTCTGTAGAGAAGACTTGGAGAAATGATAATGCGGAAGCAGATGCAGCCAATCGGGCAAAGATTTCTCTGATTCTGCAACAGAGTACCGATCGAGAAACCTGGGTGGACACAACGATTGCTATGCCAACGAAAACGGTAGATCCAACGAATGAAAACAAATGGATTTATACGTATACCGATCTTCTGACGCAAGATATCAATGGGAACCAATACTACTATAAGATTCGAGAAGAAGCTTTGGAGGGTTATACGACAGCATATGGTACGTCTACCGACTCTGAAGAAAAAGGTCTTGCTGCTGTAGACGGTAATACAGGTACACTGCATGTAACCAACACAAGAGGCATTTCCTTGACGGTAAAGAAGGTATGGATGGATGAAAATGGGGAAGCATTAACGGAAGGTTTGCCGACTGCAATCACGGTAAGGATTCATCGTGCAACGAGTCTTGAGAGTGTGCCGGATGATGTGAAGGATAATTTGATTCTGCAAGTACCTTCAACAGCTTCTGTTGGCGTTGGGAAAGAGGTAACTGTAACGGCAAACAAGAACGTTACAGAAGTTACTTCTTCAAATCCAGAGATTGCAACGGTAACATATGATGGTAATCAGATTACAATTACTGGTGTAGCAGAAGGTCCGGCAACGATTACGGTTACAGATGGGAAGACCACAGAAGAAATTACAGTAACGGTGTCGGCACTGGAGATTTACTTGGATGGTGCACAGACCTTTACCATGGTAGCAGGTGAGACCGGAACCTTAACCGCAAAGAAGGGTGATGAGGAGGTTCCCGCAACGTTCACCATTATAGAAGGTGCAAGTCTGGTGACGCTGAATGGCTCTCAAGTTACTGCAAATGCTGCTGGCGAGGTTACCGTGAAAGCAACTACGGCAGATGGTATGGAGACAACGGATACAATTAGCATCTCTTTGCCTGAAACATTTGAAATCAGTGGACCGAGTGAAGTGATGGCTGGCGGTGATCCTATTAAGTTAGAAATTGATAAACCTTATGGCACATTTACATGGTCAGCTTCTAATGGAAATGCAACTGTGGATGGAAATGGTAATGTAACTGGTGTGACAAAGGGTGAAGTTGTTATTACAGCAACACGAAATGATGGTGTGAAAGCAACTTATAATGTAACTATAAAGGGCGAGCCAGATTTACCAAATAGTACGGCAGTGCTTTCTAGCAATCATAGTGTTAGCATTCCATCAGGATATAGTGCAACAAAGATTGTCATAGAATTTGAAAGAACAAGTGGAAGTAATAATTTTTATTTTCAATTAAATGGCAGTCAAGGTGGCGGAAATGTTAATACTGTCAATGGTGAATGGAAATTTGTGGGTGGTCATCCTTGGGGTACTGGGATAAATGAAGGGTATACTTTTGTATCAGATGGCGAAAAGGCATTGGGTACACTTACTTTTGGGGATAATATTTCAGTATTAGACCTTATTCCTAATGGAAGTTCATGGAACATTAGATATGTATTGACTTGTAAAAATGCAAGTGGAGAAGAGAAATATGTTGTATATCCTTCTTCTGTCTCCCGCACTGCCCCTCAGCAAGTAAGAGCAGCCAGTGTAGCCGCAGAAGAAATCATGCCTATGCTGGGTGATGCAGCTACTACGAACACCTCTGTGGGCTTTGTAAATAATGTTGCTACCATCACCCTCAGCCCGACCTCAAATCCGGAGGGCGAGGCATGGACATATGTTGCTAAAAATCTGGATGTTTACGATGCTAACGGTCAGCCTTACTACTACTGGGTAGAAGAAGTCGGTGCTGGAGAAGGCGGACTTTCTAACTACGAGGTAAGCTATCTCTTTGACGACGCAGATGGCGATACAACCTATGCCATCAATGCGGCGAATCCGGGTAATGCTATGGCAACCATCCGGAATACCAAAACCCAAAACGAATCCTACGAACTGCCATCAACAGGCGGAATCGGCACAAGATGGTATACCATCGCTGGGCTGCTTGTGCTGGGCGGCGGCTGCGGCGGATTCGCAACAACCCACCTTATCAGACGTTTTCGTAGAAGAAAATGTACAAAATAAACAAAAATGAAGGCTCGATGTTGAGTAAAATGTAAAAACGTTTCGGAACTTCTTGACAACTAAAACGTTATATGTTACAATGGAGTCAAGAAGTTCTGAACAAACAGAGAACCGCAGGCGGCAAATGGCAAATGGTCACCGCCAAAATGAAAACGAAAATGAGCGGAAGCTCAGGAAAAAAAGGAGCGTTTATTATGAAAAACACGAAAAGAACAAGAAGAGTCGCAGCGTTTGCAGCAGCTGTAATGATGGTAGCTTGTGCAGCAGTACCGATGGGATCCATGACAGCCAGTGCGGTAGCAGGTGAGTATACTATCAATGTAAGCCCGACAACGGGTAATGTGAGTGCAGTCTCCTCAGCTAAAGCGTATAGAATTTTTGCTTTGACTTTGGATGAGTATGATGTTGACGCTCAAACTTATGGTTCTTATTCATATACAGTTGATGATACTTGCGTGCTGACCAAGGAGCAGCTTTTGGCATACAAGCCAACTCCTCAAGCTGAAGCATTTACATCAGTAAACGAATTGGTAACATCCATTAAAACTGATGCTGATGCACGTGCATTTGGTGATTGGATTTATACCACTTATAAGACCCAATTGGAGGGTGCTTCTAAGGGAGTTTATACAGCAGATACTAATGGTGTGATTGACACAGAAACTGCTGGTTACTATCTGGTTTATGGGGTTGGTATTAATTCTAAGGGTGAAGAGGATAAAAACACTGTTGTTTCTCAGGTAATGTTGGATTCTACTGATAAGACGGCTGAATTAATATTGAAATTGGATGCACCTTCTTTGGATAAGGAAATCAAGCATAATGAACTTAACACTTGGGGTAAGGTCGGAGATAATCAGATTGGTGATCAGGTAGAATTCCGTATTTCTACTACTGTGCCAAGTCTTGCTGGTTATACAGATCAGGGTGAAAAGTATAAATATGTAATTCACGATACATTGGATGCAGGTCTTACCTATACTGAGGGCAGTTTAAAGATTTATACAAATGCTGGATTAACAGAAGCACTTGATACAAAGTATTATGAGGTGGTAGCGGAAAAAGCACATGATGCTTGCACGTTTGAAGTTTCTGTTGATGTGAGTGCAGCAGTTGCTGATAAAGCTATTACGGAAAATTCAACAATTTATACCTACTATACCGCGGAATTGAACTCAAATGCTCTTGTTGCAACAGGAGAAAGTGACAGCACGAATCACAATGATAACATAGCATATCTGGAGTATTCAAATAACCCATATGCTACTGATGATGGCAATCAGGATACAGGAGAAACCCCAGAGGTTGAGGTTTATGATTGGACATTCTATGAAGACATTACAAAGGTAGCTGGTAAAATTGGCGGTACAAAATTGGATGGTGCAGAATTTTCTGTTTATGCTGTGAATCCTGTTGGTAACACTGATGCAAAGCCGTTGGAGTTTATTAATAACGGTGATGGTACATATACACTGAAGTCTTCAAAAGCTGATGTAACAGGTAAAACAGTAACCTCTACAATTGTATCAAAAGCTGATGCGGCAATTAAACTTAAAGGTTTGGATGATGCAGTTACTTATTATCTGCAAGAAACCAAGGAACCGGAAGGTTATACATTGTTGTCAACCCCTGTGTCTTTCAAAATCACTGCTGGATATCTGCCAGATGGTGCAGATGCTGCTGAAACTCCGTCTACTTTGCAGACTTTGACAGATGATAATACAACGGATGGTGCTAATAACTTGGATGTAATCAATAAAGCTGGTTCTGCTCTCCCGTCCACTGGTGGCATTGGTACGACCCTCTTCTATGTAGGCGGCGGCGTACTGGTTGCTGGTGCTGGTGTCCTGCTCATCACCAAGAAGCGTGCAAAGAAGGACGCTGAATAATCATTCGTAAATCCATTTCGGTTTTGATACCGATTCATCCTAATATCCAGTCTGTCGGCGGGAGTTCCTGCCGACAGGCATTAGGGAGTGCCTCATGAGAAAAAAATCAAGTATTATTTCAACCATTTTACTAATTATCATATTACTGGTGGGGCTCTCCGTAATGCTGTACCCAACCATCAGCGACTGGTGGAATTCCAAAACGCAATCCCGTGCCATTGCCACCTATAGTCAGGCAGTCGAACAAATGGACGACAGTGAGACCCAGCTCTTATTACAGCAGGCAAAGGACTACAACGAAATCCTCTACCACCTGCCAACCCCGTTTTCCAACGCTGACCAGATTGGCGGCTATGATGACCTTTTAAATATCTCTGGTACGGGGATTATGGGGTATATTACGATTCCCGTGATTCATGTAGAGCTGCCGATTTACCACGGCACGAGTGAGGAAGTCCTCAATATTGCTGCCGGACATCTGAAAGGCTCGTCCCTTCCGGTTGGCGGTGTCAATACCCACGCTGTCATTTCTGCCCACAGAGGACTGCCCTCTGCAAAGCTGTTTACCGATATTGACCAGCTTGTGGTGGGTGATACCTTTACTGTTACGGTGCTGGATCAGGTTCTGACCTATGAGGTGGAGGAAATCCGCATTATTCTGCCGGAAGAAGTTGAAAACCTCTATATCGAACCCGAACGGGATATGGTCACGCTGATGACCTGTACGCCTTACGGTGTCAATTCCCATCGTCTGCTGATTCGCTCCAGACGAATTGAAACCAAATATCAGTCTCATGCAACGGTTTCCGCAGATGCTGTGCAGCTTGACCCCATGCTGGTCGTGCCTTGTCTTTCTGCTCCGCTGCTGGTGGGCTTATTTGTTTTCTGGGGTATGAGCGGTAAACAGAAAAAACGGAAATTCCCACACGAAGATCCGCTTTCCGTATTAAAACAATGAGAAGAATCCGAAAGATGGTGAGTGAATGTGCGAATGATGCAAAGAAAATGTGTTTCCCGAATTGCCTATAGTGCAGCAGCCTTGATATTTTTCCTCTGCTTCTGGCTGAAACCAATCCCTTCCGCTGCCGCAGCAGATGGAACGTTGACGTTGATTTGTAAGGAACAGGATACGGTCTTGCCGGATATGCCTTGGAAACTCTATCGTGTCGGAGATTACGACGCAAATGGCGAATTGATACTAGGCGGCGATTTTGCCGGCTATCCGGTCAGCGGAAAGCTTGATACGACGGCTGCAGTACAGGATGCTGCGGACACATTGGCAAATTTGGCTGCGGTCGATCCCATCAAACCGCTTGCAACTGGGAAAACAGATGCCAATGGTGCTGTTTCGTTTGCACCGCTGGAAACCGGTGCCTATCTCATTACCGGAAAACCTGTCGTAGTCGGTGAGAAACGGTATATTCCAGCTCCGGCACTGCTCCATTTGACAACAGAGGAAGGCAGTACCACCTTTAACTGGAATGCCTATCCCAAGTTTACAGTAAGACCATTTCAGACTTCCTCCTCTGTCATGTATACATTGAATAAAATCTGGATGCATGATGAAAATCAGATGTCAGATCGTCCGGCAGACTTGCTGATTCAGTTGTATTGTAATGATCAGATGATGAGAGAAGTCACCTTGAATGCAGAGAATAACTGGTCGTATTCCTGGGAAGCAAGCGAATTGGATGAATGGCATGTGAAAGAAGTATTTGTGCCGGACAATTATCAAGTCGTGTATAAGCAGAATGAAACGCAGTTTTTGATTGTAAATTCACACAATGATACTGGTTCAGGGACATTGACGTCTTCTACTACGACAGAAACAACGACAACGGAAACCACTACCACAAGCAGTGATACCATAACAGAAACAACACTGACCAGTACAGCAACTACGACAACAATGAGCAGTACGACCCTTACCAGTACGACTTCCAGTACAATGCGTAGTACAACCGCAGCAACGACGAATACAACTACTACGACCACTACAAAACTTCCAGCAACCGGACAGCTTTGGTGGCCGGTACCTTGTATGGCAGCCGGTGGATTGGTCTTGCTGGGTGTTGGCTGGCGGATGGATAAAAAAGAGGATTGATGCATGAAAAGATGGAAAGCAGGACATTATGTAATGCTGGCGGGGGCAGTGTTGCTGATAGCAGCACTGTCTCTTGCTGTCTGGAATTGGTATGAGAGCAGCCGCAGCGGAGAAGTTGCGGCAGAAATTCGAGAGGAACTGAAGTCGGCACTGTCTGCGGAACAAATGCCGGATGGTGGAAATTCATTATTCTCCACAACCGTTGTTTCCATACAGACGCAGCAGACGACTACGACGGTGCAACCCTTCTACACGGATACAGCGGGTTCTGTGATCGCTGTTGAAAATGCTGCACCGCAGACGACAACTCGACCCGTTATTGCAGATGCTTGGGAGGCTTATACAACAGAAGGTTCTTTTTATATGGCGGATGCTGGTGAGACATGGTGTGAGATTGATGGTGAGTGGTATATTGGATTGCTTTCTATCCCATCTTTGCAGATAGAATTGCCAATCTTTGACCACTATGTGTACGACCAGCTGCGTTATACCCCCTGTCGGTATGCTGGAAGTTATCTGACAGATGATCTGATTATTGCAGCCCATAATTACAGTACGCATTTCGGAAAAATTCGGCAGCTGGATAGCGGCGACGTTGTGGATTTTACGGACATGGCAGGAAATGTGTATCATTATCAGGTGATGCAGACGGAAATTTTATCAGATACTGCAACGGTTGAAATGGAGGCAGGTGACTGGGATTTGACTTTATTTACCTGTACGCTTAGCGGTGCAGAGCGTGTGACAGTACGCTGCGATCGGATAACCCCGCAATGAAATTGCATAGGATAAAAACGTCATGCCTGGAATAAAACAGGAATGACGTTTTATTTTTCGAGAATGTTAATTTTTTATACTTTGTTGTGTTTTTGCAGAAAATATGCTATAATGTCTTATTACACACAGTGCAGCAGCACAATGAAAATGAGGGATGTAGGAAACGGGGCAAGTGGAAAGGAGTATGCATATGCAGTCTACATGGTTGGATCGATTGGAACGTAAAATTGGACGGTTTTCCATTCCCAATTTGATGAATTTGATTTTAGTGGGAATGGCAGTGGTGTTTGTATCAGATTTGTTTCTCTTTGTACAATATGACATTACGCTCTCACAATATCTTTACTTTGATCGCAATGCCATCTTTCATGGTGAGGTTTGGCGAATTTTATCGTTTTTATTTATTCCAATGGATTCCAGTCCGCTCTGGATTTTGTTTTCCATGTATTTTTATTGGCTGATTGGAAACGGCTTGGAGCGGCAATGGGGGAGTTTTCGTTTTAATGTTTTCTATTTTTGCGGTATCATCGGAACCATTTTATCTGGTTTGATCACTGGCTATGTTGGCAATACCTATTTAAATTTTTCGTTATTTCTGGCATTTGCTTTGCTCTATCCGGATTTTCAGGTGATGCTGTTTTTTATTTTACCGGTTAAAATGAAATGGTTGGCATGGCTGGATGTTGCCTTTTTGCTGATAGAATTTATTATGACCAACTGGTCAGGACGGCTTTCCATTTTGTTTGCATTTGCAAATATTCTACTGTTTTTCGGCAAAGATTTCTGGCAGTTTTTTCAAAATCAATACCGCCGGTATCAGTACCGAAGAAAAATGAAATGAGGCGTATCTATGAAACAATGGAAACGAAAAGCCTTTGCAGCAGTTCTTTTTATTGCTGCGATTTTTCTCATTCTTGCGAATTTTAAAGAGGCATCTTCTGCATTTTCGTTCTTGTTTGAACTGATTCAACCGGTTTTGGTTGGCGGTATCATGGCATTCTTTCTGTACATTCCTATGAATGGATATCGAAAATTGTTGCAAAAACATGCGAAAAAACAGCATAGTGAACGTTTTTGGGACACCATCAGTTTAATTTTGACGCTGCTTTCTGTTGTGATTGTGTTGACAGCAGTTTGTGTCATTGTGATTCCAGCATTGGTGCAGTCTATCAGAGATATTTACAGTAAAGTGCAGATTAATTTACCGAAGTGGCTGAACCAACTGGCCGCTTATGGAATAGATACGGCTTTATTGGAAACATGGCTGAAGAATGCCGAACAGGGACAATTGCTGCAAAAACTGCTTGTTGGCGTCGGCAACTGGGTACCAACTATTTTTTCTGCCGCTGCCAGCACTGTCAGTGTGGTGATAAATGGTGTAGTTGGGTTTATTCTTGCCATTTACCTTTTGCTGGAGAAGAATAAAATTGGCAGGCAGCTAAACAAACTGATAACTGCAAATCTGCAAAAAAAGACTTGTCAGAAAATCAAAGATACCTGTCAGTTGATTTATCAGACGTTTCGCAACTTTCTGTGTGGGCAGTGTTTGGAAGCGGTGATTCTGGGAATCTTGATGTTCCTTGCTTTTGCGGTTTGCGGCATATCTTATTCGGGTTTGATTGGAGTGCTGACGGCAATTTGTTCGTTCATTCCATTCGTAGGAGCATTTCTGGCATGTTGTACGGGTGCGTTACTGAATTTGATGATTGATCCCTGGAAAGCTGTACTTTGTATTTTAATTTATCTCGTGGTACAATTTGTTGAAGGGCATTTTATCTATCCAAAAGTAGTTGGAAACTCGGTTGGACTCTCTTCTTTCTGGGTGTTGGTTGCCGTGTTGGTTGGACAGAATTTGTTCGGCGTATTTGGAATGATTCTCTTTATCCCGCTGACATCTGTTATCTATACGCTTCTGAAAAATGATACCAATAAAAAGCTGCATCAACAGGAGGAGACAATGCAGGCATCCTCGAATTTGTTGCAGGATGAAGAGGTTTGATGGATGATTATAGCTACCTATAAAAGATCGTTTTGAATGAGAGATCCGCTGCACAGCTGTGCAGCGGCTTTTCTGTTGCCGATGGGGCGGTTCAGGAAAATGCATTTGCGTGATATTTTCAGGAATAGCCTTGATTTTTTTCATGAAAAATGCTATAATAGTAAATTATACATAACAGCCGGAGTGTCTGCCTGATAGCAGCAGATTCTGGACTGTGACAGCAGCAGGAATGGCGTTCCTGTTACAATTTTATGCAGAAATGAGGGCATCAGTTTGATCAAAAGTATGACCGGCTTCGGAAGGGGGCATTTTTTGGCAGACGGCGTAGATATTCTGGCGGAAGTGCGTTCCGTCAATCATCGCTTTCTGGAGTGTACGGTACGGTTGCCGAGGGCATATGCTTTTCTGGAAGAACGAGTGAAAAAATGCGTACAGCAGACAGCTGCAAGAGGCAAAATTGAGGTGAACCTTACGATACAGCTTCCAAGTTCTGCTGACAGTACAGTGGCTGTCAATCTGGAGATGGCAAATGCCTATTGTCTGGCTCTACGGGAAGCGAATAAAACGCTGCAATTGCAGGATGATTTGACACTTTCCACATTGCTTCGTTTGCCGGATGTCTGTACGGTACAAAAGCTGCCGATGGAAGAGGATGTGATTTGGCAGGAGACTGAAGTGGCATTGCAGGAGGCCTTACAGCAGTTCCTGACCATGCGACAGACCGAAGGGGAAAAGCTGCGGCAGGATGTGCAGCTTCGCTTGCAAAAAATCACGGAAAACCTAACGATTATAGAAGCAGCAGCCCCCGCCATGCAGCAGAAATATTATGACCGTCTGTATCAAAAATTAGTGGCTCTTTTGGAAGAACAATCCATTGATACCCAGCGGCTGGTGACAGAGGCAGCTGTATTTGCAGAAAAGGTGGCGATTGATGAGGAGACAGTTCGTTTGCGTAGCCATTTACAGCAGTGCGAACAGCTTCTATCAGTTGAAGAGCCAGTCGGCAGAAAATTGGATTTTCTGGTACAAGAGATGAATCGGGAGGTCAATACCATTGGCTCCAAGGCACAGAATCTGGACATCACAAAACTTGTGGTGGAGATGAAGTCCGAGATTGAAAAGATACGGGAACAAATTCAGAATATTGAGTAGAAAGGCAGGTACTTTTGCAATGCAGAAAGGATTATTGCTGGTCGTTTCCGGTCCGTCTGGGTGTGGAAAGGGAACTGTTTTAAAAGAGGTTATGAAGAAACAGGATTTATATTATTCTGTTTCCATGACCACACGTGAACCGAGAGAAGGGGAAGTGGATGGTGTGCACTATCATTTCATTTCTAAAGAACAGTTTGAAATGATGATTGCACAGAACGGCGTACTAGAACACGCAGAATATTGTGGCAACTATTATGGCACGCCGAGGGAAGCAGTAGAAGCAATGCGGAATGAGGGAAAAGATGTTATACTGGAAATCGAAGTAGTCGGTGCCGCACAGGTGCGGCAGAATTGTCCGGATGCTGTTTTTATTTTCATTGCACCGCCCAGTATGAGGGAATTGGAACACCGTTTGCTTGGACGTGGTACAGAAGAAGGTGTTGTTGTTCAAAAACGGTTAGAAAAAGCAAGAGAAGAACTCTTGTATGCACCAAAATATGATTATCTTGTCGTGAATGATAGCGTAGAAGAGGCAGCAACAGACATCTTACAAATTATTGCTGCGGAGCAGATTCGTCATAGAAACAAAGAAGAAAAAGTGAAAGAGGTATTAGAATCATGAGTATGTTAAGACCATCCTTGAATCAGTTGATAAACAAAAATGAAAGCTGCTATTCTGTTGTAGTTGGCATTGCCAAGCGTGCAAGAGAAATTGCAGACGAGCTGTATGAGCAGAAGAAAACACTGGAGGAAAAGCCGGTGCAGACAGCAGTTGACGAATTGAATGCTGGAAAGTATCGGATTATTGAAAGCGAGAATTTGAATCATAATTAAGCGATGACAATGGCAAAATCAGAAACTGTGTTTTTGGGAATTGCAGTTTGGGATACTGCCTATTCTTTCGATCGTCTGTTTACGTATCAGGCGACAGAACCAGTTGCAGTGGGTTGTCGTGTAATTGTGCCGTTTGGCAGAGGGAATCGGGAACGCATTGGTATGGTATTGGAACTCCAGGATACGCCGCCGGAATCTGCTGTCAAGCCGATTCTTTCCGTGGTGGATACCCATCCAGTTTTGCAAGCAGAACAACTGGATTTGGTGTTTTGGCTGCGGGAAATGACATTCTGTACCTATTGTGATGCGATTCGCACCATTTTGCCAGCTGGAATGCAATTGCAAATTGTACAAAAAACGATACTGGCAGAGACGGTACCAGATGTACCGCTTTCTGAGGAAGAAGCTGCCTATTATCATTCTTTGCTGCAAAGCAAAACAGCGGCGGCTTTTCAAAAACGGCTGCATCATCCGCTTGCAGAAAGGTTGTTGGAAAAGGGATTTTTGCAGACTTATACAGCAGCAAAACCACGCATACAGGAAACGCTGGTGAAAATAATATCCTTGCCGGAAGTGTTGCCCGAACGCAGGATGACACCCAAACAACAGCTTTTGGTAAAACTGTTACAGGAGGTCGGTACACTGCCGGAAAAGGAGGCGTGTCATCGTTGTGGCATTACGAAAGCAGTGGTACAGACAGCAGAAAAAAACGGGTTGGTGATTGGTACGATGCAGCCGGCAGAGCGAGCAGCAACGGCTGTTCCTGTGACAGAATCGCTTTCTGCGATTGTACTTTCTGAAGCACAGCAGGCAGTTATGAAATCGGTACTGCAAGCCGTTACCGCAGAAAAAACAGCCTATTTTTTGCTGCATGGTGTCACGGGCAGCGGAAAAACCCGTGTATTTCAAAAGTTGATTGCGGAAACACTGCAAATGGGTAAGCAGGCAATTGTATTAGTGCCGGAAATTGCATTGACACCGCAGATTGTTGGGCAGTTTCAAAGTTTGTTTGGCGATGCCGTTGTTGTCATGCACAGTGAGCTATCTGACCGACAGCGACAGGATGCCTATCAGCGGATGCAGTCCGGAACAGCAAAGATTGCAATCGGGACACGCAGTGCTGCCTTTGCACCCGTACAGAAGTTGGGTCTTATGATCGTGGACGAGGAGGGCGAACGTACCTACAAGTCTGACAATGCCCCTCGTTACCATGCGGTTGCAGTTGCCCGAAAACGCTGTCAGACCCATCATTGTCCGTTGCTGCTGGCATCGGCAACGCCGTCCATTGAAAGTTACTATTATGCCAAAAAAGGAATCTATACCCTGTTGGAACTGAAACAGCGGTATCGCAATATGCCACTGCCAGAAGTGACAGTGGTGGATATGAATCAGGAACGACAGCTTGGCAATGCCACACCGTTCAGTAATACCTTGATTCGTGCGATGCAGGAAACGATTTCAAATGGTAAGCAGGTTTTGTTATTGCTGAACCGGAGAGGCTATCACACTATTGTCAGCTGTTGTGACTGCAACCAGCCGATTTATTGTCCAAATTGCAGTGTGCCGATGACCTATCACAAGGTGAGTGACCAGCTGATGTGTCACTACTGTGGTCATATGCAGCCAATGGCGGAAACTTGCCCGAAATGTGGCAGCAACCGTTTTCGGAGAATGGGATTTGGCACGCAGCAGATGGAAGAACAGCTGCAAGTGCTGTTTCCATCTGCAAAAGTACTGCGGATGGATGCTGACACGACCGTCTCCCGCTACGCCTATGAGAAAAAGTTTACTGCTTTCCGTAATAAGGAATATGACATCATGGTTGGGACGCAGATGATTGGAAAGGGATTGGATTTTCCAGATGTTACACTGGTGGGTGTGCTGTCTGTCGATCAGGCTTTATTTGCCGGAGATTTTCGTAGCTATGAACGGACATTTTCGCTGATTACACAGGTGGTTGGCAGAAGTGGACGGGGAGAGACGGTAGGGCGTGCCATTTTACAGACCTTTTTGCCGGATCATTATGTGCTGCAATTGGCTGCAAGGCAGGACTATCCAGCGTTTTATGAGCAGGAATTTGCCATTCGCAAAGCACTACTCTTTCCGCCGTTTTGTGATTTGTGTGTGCTGGGCTTTACTGGAGAGGACGAAGCTTGCGTTGCAAAAGCAGCAGAAGAAGCGGTGCAGCAAATTCAGGTTTATATCAAGCAAACTGGTTTTTCTCTGCCACTGTGGGTTTTGGGTGCGGTTCCATGTCCCTATGAACGGCTGAAGGGAAAATATCGGTATCGTGTGATTTTAAAATGCAAAAATACTAAGCCGTATCGTACTTTGATACGAACCGTTTTGGCAGCAGTTACCGCACAGAAAGCATTTTCCAAACTGTACGGTTATGCTGATATGAACGGGGATATTGGTGTATAATAGAAAAAGGAGAACAAGATTCAATATGGCAATTCGTAGAATACGCAAAGAGGGCGATCCGGTTTTACGCATGGTTTGCAAACCGGTGACGCAGTTTGATGCATCTCTGCACCGTTTGTTGGATGATATGCAGGAAACATTAAAAGATGCTGGTGGTGTAGGATTGGCTGCACCGCAGGTCGGCATTGCAAAGCGGTTGTTTATTATGGATTTGGGTCTACCGGAGATGATTGAAGCCATCAATCCACAAATTCTCAAGGTCAGCGGAAAACAGCATGTGATGGAAGGCTGCCTGTCTTGTCCGGAAAAATGGGGCTATGTAGACCGCCCAAAACGCTGTCGACTGCGTGCACAGAACCGGCGAGGGGAGTGGTATGAGATGGCATTTGTAGATTTAGGGGCACAGTGTGCCTGCCACGAGAACGACCATTTGGATGGACACTTGTTTGTAGATATTGTAACGGAATTTGTAGAACCAGAAGAGGAATAATCAGATATGAAGATTGTATTTATGGGAACACCGGACTTTGCCGTGCCTTGTTTGCAGGCATTGCTGGATAGTCCACATACGGTAGCGGCTGTGTTTACCCAACCGGATAAGCCGAAAGGGAGAGGCTATAAAATGATTCCACCTCCGGTGAAGGTTGCTGCGGAAGCCGCTGGTGTGCCGATTTATCAACCACTCTCTCTGCGGAAGGGGGAGGATGCTGAACAGGCAATGCAGACATTGCAGACGATTGCACCAGATGTCATTGTGGTTGTGGCATATGGACAGATTTTGCCGAAGTGTATTTTGGATTTGCCAAAATACAAATGTATCAATATTCATGGTTCTCTGTTACCTGCTTATCGGGGTGCTGCTCCCATGCAGATGTGTCTGCTAAACGGGGAAGTAGAAACGGGTATCACTTCTATGGAAATGGCAGATGGGATTGATACCGGTGATATGCTGATCAAGGCGGCTCTGCCGATTGGTGAGGATGAAACGTTTGCCTCTTTGCATGACCGGCTGGCAGAATTGGGGGCAAGGGTGCTGTTGGAGACACTCGAAAAAATGGAAATTGGCACCTTGCAGCCAGAACCGCAGGATGATACAAAGTCCTCCTATGCTGGAAGAATTACAAAAGAAATGTCCGCTTTGCATTTTGCAGAACCGGCGGCGAAACTGCACAATATCATTCGTGGGATTACTGGTTTTACTACGCTGGATGGAAAACGGCTGAAGGTATACGCTTCGCATATCATCCGGAAAACGATGCCGGAAGAATTGCCATATGGTGCCGTTGCGGATTCGGAGCATTTGGTGATCAAATGTGGAGATGGTTTGGGTCTGCAGTTATTGGAAGTGCAGCCGGAAGGCAAAAAACGAATGCCAGCAGCAGATTTTCTGCGAGGGAAATCGATTCCGTATGGTACGGTGCTGGGCGGATAAACAAGAAAGGAGCAGAACCTGATGGGATATGGTTTGCTTATCATTGGATTTGTCATTTGTGCCATTGCATCCTGGAATGTCAATGCCACATTTAAACGGTATCAGAAAATTGGCAATCGGCGTGGTATGACTGCTGCACAGGTTGCACGAC